>NZ_LT575483.1:2555015-2855015 GCF_900086705.1 Massilibacillus massiliensis
GGGAGTGTCAAGAATTTTGTGTAACAAGATTAAAAGTGTTGTTCATATTTTTGAAAAATCGGCTGAATCCTAGTATCAATTGAAAGTTGGTTTCGAACCATAGACCAATTGAGAACTGGGCGATCATGCCATTTTTTATAAAGTTCTGTAACTCGTAAATACAATACTTTCANAAAACTTTTTGCTCAATGTCAGATACATTGGTTTTATGTTTGGGTATAATTTGTGGCTTAAAAGTCGCTTGACGATCACGCGGAACATCAATTGGAATAGAACCCAAAGAACTTTTAAGAGTTTTTTGTGAATACCCATTACGACGATTTGAGGATTCTTTTTCACCACGATCATTACTTGAATAACCAAGATGGTGATCTAATTCACCTTTTAGCATTGCTTGGAACATCGGTCCGAAAATATCTTTTAAGGCATTTTGCATATCTTCGACAGATTTTGGTTGATATTTTGCAATAATTTCTTGGGCAAGCTGTTCTTGTTCAGAGTTTTTTCTAGCCATTTTTTCGTCCTTTTCGTGTTTAATATTTTTTATTATCCAATATTAAAATAATCTGTGCAAGTTTTATACTTACACAGATTATTTTACACTCCCTCTTTAATTTAGTTATTCACACTTTTATCGTTTTATAAGGGAGCTCATTTGCTTCTAATTTCCTATTATATTTAGTTTACTTACAGATTTCCTTATCCATTCTAACCATGTCGTTACAACTTCTATACCCTTTTCTTTGATAGAAAGTCTCTGTTTGCTGGGTTCTTGAAGTGATTAGATAGATTTCGTCAATGCCTCTTTCCAATAAACGTTTTTCAAATTCCTTTAAAAGAGTAGATCCAATACCGGTTCCACGCATTTTAGAGCAAACACAGAATTCTTTAATATTGAATTGCATGCAGTCATAAAACACTTCATGATTTCCTAAAATCATACCACAAACTTTATTGTTTTCATAAGACACTAAACCATAAAAACCATCACAATGCACCATTTGTAATAATCGCTTGGTCACCGTTTCTACTGTCCATCTATCGTTCCATGGGGGAGCATTGAATGCGTCAACATACAGTTTTGCAAGTTGTGGAATATGTTGTTCATTCATAACTTCATAGATCAAGTTACTGTACCTCCACATCGTATCATTATAGAATAAAAAGTAACGTACTTATTATAATAAAATAATCCTAAAATAACCAGCGCATTGTTTTGATCATTGACTTACAGTTGACGCATATTATATAATGTAGTTGTCGTAACAACTAAAATGCAGGTGGAATAAATGAATTTTAAATTAGATGATTCATTAGGATTTATTTTAAATAAGGTCAATACGAAGCTTAAAAATGAATTATTGCAACGATTGAAAGACCATGATATTACCCCAGAGCAATGGGCTATACTCAGCTGCTTATGGGAACGAGAGGGAGTCACCCCTAAAGATCTGGCGGATATGACCTTTAAGGATAAACCCAATACGAATCGTATTCTTGAAAAGTTAGCAATAAAAGGTTTAGTTGTTCGAAAAACGCATCCAGTAGATAAGCGCGCATTTCAAATATACTTAACCGATAGTGGACGAACATTGCGGGAACAATTAATTCCAAAGGTCACGAATTTATTAGATAAAGCGACCATAGGACTGGAAAAGCAAAAAGTGTTAGAATTGAAAAAAATGTTAAATCAGATATACGAAAATATTAGATGATTTTTTATTGTTTTAGTTGTCGTGACAACTAAAACAAATGGCTAGTATTAAATTTGGTATCTTTGTAATTTCTTACGATACTTTCTTTAAGGTTTAAGGACTTTCATGAATTATGTAAAAGGGGGAATGTTATAAAATCTGAGACTGTATAGAAATAATTCAAATAAGTTATATTTTCGAAGTCATTATGAAATAAGAAAAGTGAGGTAGCGTATATGGAAAGCTGTTTGGTCAAAGAATTGAATTTACGATATCAACCTGTGGCGGTTTTTCTTAGTAATGAAAAACCTGAAGGGGCACTCCAAAGTAAAGCCGGTCATTGGAGTTGTACAATCCCATTATTTCTGGCGGCAGCAAAAGGTAAAACGGCGGTTTTTGAACGTAATACCACGGAATGTCATGGCGGTAAAGCAGGAATGGGATTTGGACAATTCCCTAACTATCCAGGGGGGATCGAGTACTTTTTGTCAACTGGGAAAAGTGGTGTATTTGAAGGAGAAGGCTATAAAAAAGATCCAGAGCTAGGAAAAGAATATGTTGAATGTCTGCCAATCACAGATATCCCTTATCAGTACGTAATTTTTAAGCCTATGGCAGAAGTTGATACTACGAAGGAAATACCTGAGTTAATTATATTTTATGTAAATAATGATCAGTTATCGGCACTTACAGTACTAGCCAACTATTACAGACCCGGAATAGAGAATGTTTTAATGCCATTTAGTTCAGGCTGTCAATCTATATTTCTTATTCCCTACAACGAAGCGCAAAAGGAAAATCCAAGAGCAGTAGTGGGTCTTACCGATATTACAGTACGCCCAATGATCGAGCCTGATATGTTGTCATTTTCTGTGCCATATAAAATGTTCTTAGACATGGAAGAAAGTGTGAAGGGGAGTTTCTTGGAAAAGCATTTGTGGGATAGAGTCGTGGCGAGAATGAAGAAAAAGTAAGAAAGACTCCTGCTGAATTCTGTATGAATTTGGCAGGAGTTTTGGTTTTTTGTGAGAATATGTAATTTTAATATCGAAAGTTCGATGGCACAGTGATGGAGAAGGGATGCTCCTGAGTATCATTTTGTTCTCCAGTTTTTAAGGATGAAACTATGAATTACATAAAAGAAAAATGCTATAATTGTCACAAAAGTCTTGAAAGCAATTATGGTCGAATTCGAATCACATATAAATATTGCCCCAAATGTGGGAGTGATAGCAACCCCAATTTAAAAATAGAAAAGCATAGTTTCCTTTATAAATGGTCAATAGAAATAATATATTTGCTGTGGTCTATATTCGCTTTACTTTTTATGAAAATTTTTTGGGGTAAAGCATGCTACTTTATCGTTATTTTTATGAGTGTCATAGCAATCGCAGGGACACGTTTACTATATAAGACTTGCCCTCATTGTCTAACTATAACATGTAAGAGGTCACATACTTATTGTCATAATTGTGGTGGGAAAATTAAAAATTTATTCGCTATGAAAATGAAACCTGTTGATCGCTCCCCAAAATAAGTCTAGTGATTTTTTATTTGAGGGTGCTGGAATTTGAGCGTATGAGGTAGATACTTGTAATGAAAATTTGTAATTCGAAAATAGGTGCATATTTAATAACTATAGGTGGTGGATTTGCTGTTATTGGGCTAATTCTATCACTTATTGTTTTTGGTATAACTTTTGGTACAGGATGTTTAATGGTTAGTGGTGTATTCTTCATTATTTATGGTATAACATTTAGAACAACTAAAAATCCCAGGCTAAATATTAAATTATTATTGTTACGAAGGCTTTTGTCAGGGTTATTGCTAATCGCGGTAGCTAGTTTTATAACGATTGAAAGCCTTATCTTTCAATCGTTAAAATCTAATGATAAAACAGAAGTGCAATATGCAGTTATCTTAGGCGCAGGGGTAAAGGGAGAAGAGCCTTCAGCTACACTCAGAAGAAGATTGGATACAAGTATTGACTATCTCAATAAAAATCCCGATACCAAGATAATCGCTTCTGGTGGATTGGGAAAAGAAGCAACACTCACGGAAGCAGAAGTTATGAAAAGGTATTTTATTGCACATGGCATAGATGAATCAAGGATATTGAAGGAAGAAAAATCTACGACTAGTGATGAAAACTTAAAGTATACCAAAGAGCTGCTAACTGGTTTATATGATGAAGATGTCCCAGAGATGCTTATTATAACGAGCGATTATCATATGTTCAGAGCCAAACGTATAGCTGAGAAATATTATACTAAAGTATATGGAATATCTTCGGCAACACCGAGCACAGTTATGATGAATTATGCAATCAGAGAATACCTAGCTGTTTTGAAAATGCTGATGTTGGAGATTGGTAAATAAAATTTAAATAACAAGAGGAAGCTGCTGATGCATTCTGTATAAGTTTTACAGGAGTTTTCAAACTTCATACGAATATGTAAATTTAATGTAAAAAATAATTACCAAGGTGACAGAGAAGAAATTTTTCCGTCTGTCGAAATTTATTATAATAAGAGGAGAACAAATGAATTTTAAACGAGTTTTTTTAGGTGCATGTTGTATTCTATTTTGTTTGAGCAGCATTGGATTTGCGGAAGCAGATGGAAGCGATTATTGGTATTGGGTTCGTGAAGGACTAGGATATGAAAGAAACAAGGATTATGATAAAGCCCTCTATTGTTTTAACCAAGCTATCGAAAAACGCCCTGAAGATCGAATCTTTTATAACTATCGAGCATCGTTTTATGCACAGATAAAAAATTATCCGGCGGCGATTGCCGATTATACAAGGGCACTGGAACTTGATCCTAGTGTTTTGATTAATTACTTTTCACGCGCAAAGCTTTATGAAAAAATGGAACAATATGATGAGGCATTGTTAGACTATACAACAGAGCTGGCTGTAGTGGCAAAGCAAAATGAAGTGGCGCAATATAAGTATGTACCTAAAGACGTTTATCGTGATCGCGCAGCCTTATATTATCGTTTAGAACGATATGATGAGGCATTTGCCGATTATACAGAAGAAATCAATGCTTATGAAGCGGAAGATCCATCGGATCAGAGGTTTAGTTTCAATGTTAGAGGAAGAGGCGCAGCGTACTGCGCGCGTGGAACCGTTAGTTTAGTAAAGAAGGATTACGTAGTAGCAATACAAGATTTTTCACAGGCGATAAAAATTGCTCCAGCATGTTCGCCAGGATTTTTTTACCGAGCGAAGGCATATCTTTTAACACAAGAGTATGAAAAGGCTGTTGCAGACTATGATGAAGCTCTAGCGCTTAATTTGGTGAAAAACAAGGCGGATCAGATAACTTTATACATAAATCGTGGTGTGGCCTATGCTGGATTAAAGAATTATGATAAGGCACTAGCCGATTATGATGAGGCTTTGGCTTTGGGAGCACAGTCACCCGAATTGTACCAGCTCAGGGGAACGGCGTGTGCTGTGTTGAATAAAATCGACCAGGCGATGGAAAGTTATCAAAAATGTATAAATCTGAAACCGGATTTTATGCTAGTTTATATGGAAAGAGCAAAACTTTACGAACAGATAAACAATAATGCAATGGCGATAGAGGATTATACAAAAGCTATTGACTTAGCAAGTGATAAAGCAGAACTTTATATAGCGAGGGCAAATTGTTACAATGCCATAGGTCAGAAAAAATTGGCTAAGGCAGATTTAATTAAGGCGAGACAACTTCAAAAAATTGTAAAATAAATTGAGAAAAGGAACGAATTTTGAGCAGTTATTTAAGTTTGAGGGTTAAATATGTTAAGTGAAATAAAAACTGCCTATTCATTACTTGTTTTAAAATAATGATGAATAGGCGCATATATGAGTGAGGAATGTCGGACAAAATAACTTGCCTTCAGCATCTTTTCTTATTTCAGTGAATTTCTGCTTTTCTATTTTACGAAGTAACAGTAATAGGATTAAGTTCCTTGATTAAGGAGATAAAGGATATGATCCAGCAATGTTTAAAGTTCACGTCATGGTCGTTATTTAATCCAATTTGCATTTTTTGTTCTTTCGCTATGACCAATTACCTCGGAATGTTTCGTTCAGTCGAAACGAATTCTGTTAGTTTTTCTAGAGAATTCTTCTCAGTGTATGTCTTTATTGGTATGATTGCTCTCTTGGTACAGATTATATTTGCGTATGCGATAAGCAGAATTTTATCTTCACGGGTGACGCCTAGCAAGGTCCTTGAGGCGTTCTTTGTCGCTCAATATCCTTTTATCGTGATGATTTTGCTTGAGCCCATTATTTTTTCAACCATAGAGGGGAACATTATGGGACTCATATGCATACCAATCTTTTTATTACTAACGATATTAAGCGGACCGTTTTCCTTACGCATTTATTACATAAAAATAACCAAAAGTATTGCGAGCGGAGAAGAACGCGAAGGTGGTATGAAAGGAATAGTTTTCGCTTTAGTGGTTGCCCTTATATTTTCTCTATTCTCAATTTATCGCTTCGGCTTCAATACCCACTTAGTCAACTATATGACTTGGCGGCCCGACATACCGCAATACGCGATATCGCAGGCAATGAAGTCTTTAAAAAATAGAGAGCCAGACGCTTTCGCTCAGTATGTTGATCTGGATTCATTTTATCAATCAGAAGACGCCGAAATATTAAAGGCAGAGCTTTTAAATGCTGTTGCGGAAGGACGCTTCTTTGATCATGGTGAGGAGAGAATAAGAGTAGGTGAATGGGTCATGGCTAAATTGGAGGCTAAAAGAGGTGTTGGTTCGTTTCCGCAACTACCCATTGTTGATTCATTCATCTTTTCAAATGAAGGTAATTTACTGAAGGCGACAGCGGAGTTTTATTCTGATGCCAATGGTCACGTGCTGCAAGTGCCTTTTGAGCTTCACGAAAAGAACGGAAAATATAGAATTGTTTGCGGAGCAGATTTTAATGCAGTAATAGATAAAATTCAAAAATATCGCAAAGCGCTTGATGCCTTCCCTGATCTCGCAAATCAGGAGGGCATTCAATCAATATTAACAATAAAAGTGACAAACTTTTTAGCAATTGTTCCAGAAGATGGGGCGGTAGAAAATTCTAATTGGGTTGTACGGGATGGAAAGGCAAAGTCAACATCTTTCTATCTTCCTGTAAAGATTACGGCGGCAGTAGGAAATAACACGAATGAAGAATTGCGTGCAATTGACGTTGCTGTAGTTTATCGGGATAAACAGACGAATCAGGTTATTTATGTTGATAGTATTAGTGCGTCTATTAAGAAAGATCCCGTGAAATCGCAGGAAATACGGCATGTTACTTTTGAAGATAGCGTAAATCCAGTCTTAGCAGTCGCAATCAAAAGTGGTAAAGCGAAAGTAGCCGAAGTATATCCGATAAAAGTATTCTATGATGGTGGACGGGCTTTAGAATTATTAAAAGTTCAGATTCCAAAACTATAATATATACAGGAAGCAAGGTCATTGTCTGTTGTGGTTGTTTTCTATTCGGAGGAATCGTGATAAAAGGGATGTTTTTTTTGTGGTACTTCTGACTTGATCGTTATAACTCATTGATAAAAACGAGCTAGGTCAATGATACTGAATAGAATATAAAAAGTAAAAAGTAAACTCCTGCTAAATTCTGCATGGATTTGGCAGGAGTTTTGGAGTTTCAATACAAAAGTTGGTGGAAGGTGACGTTAGTTCCCGATTCGACTGTCCTCTTTTATTTTGGGATAGGAGGAGCCGTACCATTTAACTTCAGTCTAAACTGGTCTTTTTCTTTAATAAGACTAACAAAGACGAATTGTCTTATCATCCCATCTTTCGCTTTTCCACCTACCTCCCAATATTCATTCCAAAAATGTTGTTGAACTAAATATGATACGCTAAACGCTGTACCATCTGTTACGTATTTTTCTTCGGTAACTTTTATATTTTTATAATCCTTTATTCTTTGATTATCAAATATAGATTTGCCTTTATAATGTTCCAAATACATAGTGAATAATTTCTCTACTATTTCAGTATTAGATAAATTGTTAACTTTGCTTAAGGAAATTTTGGATTCAAAGTGATCGTCAACACTTTGATATACTTGCGTTTTTAAAAAGAATATTGCGAGTAAACTTAATACTGCAAAGAGTATCATAAACAAAACTACAAAAATTGCTTTTTTAAAAATTTCGCTCTTCCTCCCTTATATCACTTTGTATGTGATGAAAAGCGATATGTCGTCTAGGATGCTTTTCATAAAATTAGCCACAATAATATGTGGGGTATAAAGGAACAATAAATCTAATTTCCGTAATAGCCGTTTTATCTGGATAGATATCACTTAGTGGTTTGTTATAGCGTGCGTCTGAGTGACCAGTATAGCATAAACCACCATCAGAATCATAACCGGTTATGATTACAGAATGCAACCATGCTTCAGAGCCGTCATCCTGTTTATAACAAAATTGAGCGATATCTCCTGGTTTAATACTCGTACTGCTCCATTCCACTTTAGCGATCTCGTGAGTTGTCACGTAATTAAGAAAGTCATCTACATTAATCCAATTATATGAGTTAGCATACCTGCCATCACAATAATAATCATATGCTGTAGATAGTCCAGCGGCATTCCAGCATTGCGCTACAAAATTAGTACAATCAGCATCAAAAAAAGGAAAAGCAGGATTATTAGGACGTGATTCTGTATCCCCGCAATGAGTAAGTGCATAATTTACTGCCAAAGTACGGTTAATATTAACTGCTATAAATGGAGATCTAAAGCCATGTGCCCAAATGCCATAGCCTTCTTTTAATCCTTCTTTAATATTTTCGTAAGCGATGTCAATCGCCTCCTTCAAACTTTAGTTGAGAACGTGAAAAATTTCTGAAATATCAATATATGCCTGAATGTTCCCTTGTATCTGATCAGCTGTAGCAAATGGAATTGTACTCAAAAGCCGTTTCAGTTTGATTTGATAGAATAGATTTCAATGCTATATCATTAGGTTCAAAGTATTGCGGATCATTTCTGGCTGTTCATATGTATAATTTCGTTTAGAAGTAAAATATATGATTTGTTTCTAGTCAACTGTTATATCGGTAAACTTATCAGCTCTCTGTCGTAGAGTAAGAGAAAAATCACCCATGCCAGCACCGGTAGAATGCCTCTCGCTATAATCAATAACAAAGGCATTAGGGAAATGTATTGTCCGAAAAGTATAGTCAGCAGAAACTATTTTGACAGTTACATCACGATATGCATCTGCGTTTTGGGCTGTAACTAACGACCATCTGAATAATTTCAGGGTTTCTTTGTCTTCTAGAGCCATGTTATTATGAGTAAGTTTCCCAGTTATACACAATGTAGACGCCACACTACTTGACTTAGCCATGGAGTTATTAGGCGTAGCTATATCAACGTTTACAGAAGTAATTTTTATACTGATTTCTGAATCTTTGCCTTTAACTAACAATATAGATGATTCTGCTTCCACTAAAAAACACATCCTTCAATCATTTATTACAATTTATTCATTATTATACAACATATACTAAAAAAATCAATTCTTTTTGCGCATCAGAAAGAAACGTATATAGTTAACTCGTATTTTATTCTGATGCCAATGGTCACGTGCTGCAAGTGCCTTTTGAACTTCACGAAGAGAACGGAAAATATAGAATTGTTTGTGGAACAGAGTTTAATGCAGTAATAGATAAAATTCAAAAGTACCGCAAAGCGCTTGATGCCTTTCCTGATCTCGCAAATCAGGATGGCATTCAATCGATATTAACAATAGAAGTGATAGACTTTTTAGCAAATGTTCCAGAAGATGGGTCGGTAGAAAATTCTAATTGGGTTGTACGGGATGGAAAAGCAAAGTCAACATCTTTCTATCTTCCTGTAAAGATTACGGCAGCAGTAGGAAATAACACGAATGAAGGATTGCGTGCAATTGACGTTGCTGTAGTTTATCGGGATAAACAGACGAATCAGGTTATTTATGTTGATCGTATTAATGCGTCTATTAAGAAAGATCCCGTGAAATCGCAGGAAATACGGCATGTTACTTTTGAAGATAGCGTAAATCTAGTCTTAGCAGTCGCAATTAAAAGTGGTAAAGCGAAAGTAGCCGAAGTATATCCGATGAAAGTGGTCTATGAGGGTGGACGGGCTTTAAAATTATTGGGAGTTCAGATTCCAAAGCTATGACATGCAGATGAAGGGGGGCTCTGTCTGTTAGGAGACTTCTGACTTGAACTTTATAAATCATTAATAAATAACGAATTAGGTCAGTGTTATGCTAAATAGAATATAAAAAGTAAAAAGGAGACTCCTGCTGAATTTTGTATGAATTTGGCAGGAGTTTTGAGCTTTTATGAGAATATGTAAATTTAATAACAAAAATTGATGGGAAGAGAACGTCAGGCTGTGCGAAAATACTAAAGGCACCGATTTAAAATTTTAGTTTAACAATTTGAGTTCATGTTTTTGCGGTGTTTAAAATAGAGGATGTTGAAATGAGTGAGAGCATATGAAATTAGACAATATTGAGTTATATAATAAACTTAAAGAAAAGAATGTTTCTTATTTATATCACGCAAATAGTTTAACAACTTCACTTGGTTTTATTAAAAATGGAGGCTTGTTTTCAAGAGGGGAAATGGAACGTAGAAATATAAATCAAACAGAGCAAGATAGTGATTATGTAGATAGAAAGTATAATGTGTGGGATGATATTTTTTTAGATACAGTTGACTTACATGGATATATATATTCCCAATATTCGAGACAAAACATATATGGACCAGTATTATTTATATTAAAATCTGAACTGTTAAGAGATTGTCAATTTAATAATAGTTGGATAACTACCGATAACCCAACCAATTGGTATAAAAATGGAGATACAAAGATATATTTTGATACGATCGAAAGATATATTAATGTCATGAATGACAATAGACAACAAAAAATGATCACAATTCGTAATATTAATAATCCAATTCCTTTTAACGAATATTTAGATCATATTGAGTTAGATAATCCCCAAAGATGCTTTAATGAATCGAATATTAGTGCATATCAATATGCATATAAGAGCTTGGAAGATGCTGTTACTACAGCAGGCTTAAAAGTTAATATTTTTGAACATAGATGTAATAGTAATTGTTTTTGCAAGAACAATTATAAAGCAATGAATAAAATAAAATTTAATAAATATTTTTTGTATGCAGATAATTAAGTAAAGTTGTGGAGGAAGACATAATGAAATATGATTGGCATAAATTACTTTCAACAAAAAGACAACGTCCATCGAGATCTACAAAAGCAACACATCGAAATGAATTTGATAAAGATTATGATAGAATAATTTCTTCTTCATCTGTGAGGCGTTTACAAGATAAGGCGCAAGTTTTTCCTTTGCAAGAAAATGATTTCACGAGAACAAGATTAACGCACTCACTAGAAGCGTCAGCTATTGCTAGATCTTTAGGTTTAGCTATAGGTGATAAATTGTATAAAAGAAATAAACTTAGTATTGAGAGTAAATATGAATTATCTTCATTGTTGGCAGTAGCAGGCTTAATTCATGATTTAGGAAATCCTCCGTTTGGTCATTATGGAGAAACTATTATTAGACAGTGGTTTAAAAAATGGTTTAATGAAAATGAGGATAATATAAAAAATGATATTAATAAAGAAAAATCGGATTTAATACTATTTGAAGGAAATGCTCAAACTTTAAGAATTGTATCAAAATTACAGTTTATGAATGATCAATATGGAGTGAATTTTACATATGGAACTCTAGCATCTATTATAAAATATCCATGGGATTCCAATTCTAAAAAAGCAACAGATAAAAACAAATTTGGGTATTTTGTGTGTGAAAACGATCTTGTAAAAGATATTTATAAAGAGACTGGTACAGGGATGGAAAATAATAAAAATCCTATAACATATATATTGGAAGCTGCAGATGATATATCGTATATTTTAGCTGATATTGAGGATGGTGTGAAAAAAGGTCTTATTAAATGGGATAGCATATATGAAGAAATAAAAAAAGAGTATAGTTCTTATAGTGATGATATCAAGAGGTGTTTTGATGATTTAGACGAAAAAAGAAAACGAAACAAAGATAATAATGTTCCAGATCATCAGTTAATTGATATGCAGAATTTTAAAGTGAACATACAAGGAATTCTAATTATTGATTGTGTGGATACTTTTATAAAAAAATACGATTTAATTATGAATGGAACAATGCAAGATGACTTATTAAAAAATGGAAAATTCAATTTGTTAGTAAAAAAATTAAAGGATATTACTTATGATTATTGCTTTAAATGTAAAGAAGTATTAACATTAGAATTAGTTGGTGAAACTGTAATTTGTGGATTGTTAGATTTATTTGTACCGGCTATTGCGTTAAAAAAAGAGGAACCTAACTTTAATAGTAAAGAAGGTAAATTGTATAGTCTTATTTCTGAGAATTTTAAATATATATGTTGGTTAGATAAAAATGGGAAAAAGAATAAAACATTTAAGGATCTTGGTTTATATGAAAAACTTTTATTAATTACAGATTTTGTTACAGGTATGACAGATTCTTATGCGGTAAATTTATATAAAAGACTGATTGGGGTTAATTTACCCTAAAAGGAGATTAATATGAAATATAGTGACTTGTTTGAGGATTTTTATAAGTTGATGCGTCAATTTCCAAATGCTGATAGACTACTACATAAATTAAATAAAGATAATGAGTTGTTTTTATTTGGAGGATGTGTTAGGTCTTATTTAAAAAACAACTTCAATAAGATGCCTAGAGATTTTGATATTGTTTTAAAAAAGAATAAAGTAAATGATATTGAAAATATATTCAAAGATTACCAATATACGAAAAATCGATTTGGTGGTTTTAAAATAAAAGTCGATAATTTAGATTTTGATATTTGGGAAATAGAGAATACCTGGGCGTTTAAAGAGAAAAAAGTTCAACTAAGTGAAAAAAATTTATGTGAAACAGTATATCTTAATATAGACGCAATAGTATATGATTTGAATAAAAAAAAGTATTATCAGAAAGTATTTAAAGATGCTATGCATAGCAAATGTCTTGATATTGTATTGGCTGACAACCCTTATATAACATTAAATCTTTTGCGTACCATTATTTATAAAAGAGAATATGAGATGTCATTATCTAATAAACTTAAAAATCAATTTGTTGCCTTTGCTAATAAATATGATGACTTTAGTAAACTTTTGTATGATGTACAAATTGATCATTATAAAGAAGAAAAAATATCAATTAATGAAATTAATAAAGAAATAAGTAATATAGTATATGCTTAATTATATAGTGAATTATATATGTATATAACTAAACGTATTTCGTGTTCTTTATTGTCAAAACCAATTCTGAATTTTATTTCTATGAATAGTTGACAAAGCTTTAATAAAGACTGGCGGTGATACCGCTAAATAGAATATAAACACTATAAAGGAAACTCCTGCTGGATTTTGTATGAATTTGGCAGGAGTTTTGAGCTTTTATGAGAATATGTAAGTCTAATAGATAAAAAGTGGTTTATGTGGGTGGTAGGATTGTTTTGTTTGATCTGGTAGAAAAATTTTTATGAATAGCTAATTTAGGAGGGGATAGTGTGCTACTAAAAAAAGTAAGTATTAATAAATATAAAAGTTATTTGACTTCTCAAAGTTTTGAAGTTGAAAATGGAATAACGCGTATAGTCGGCAAAAATGAGTCTGGTAAAACAGCAATTCTTGAAGCGTTAGCGAAATTTAATTATTTTGAAGCTGATGAAGACTTTAAATATAATGAAACCTTGGACTATCCAAGAAATGAATTAAAGGCATATCAAAGAGAAGGTGCCTCTGCTGTTGTCGTAAGTTGTGAATTTCAAATAGATAAAGACTTAATTGATATTATACAAGAAGACTTGGGTCAGAATATCTTAAAAAATATGAGTTTTACAAAAGATATGAAATATGATGGCAGGGGAACTATTGTAGGTATTAATACGGATTTTTCTAATTTTACGAAACATATTGTTATAACATATAAGCCAAATGGAGATTTAGCAGCAGAAATTGAGCAATGTACTGACTTTGATTCATTAATCGAATATTGTTCACAACATCCAGAGGAACTAAAAACACTTAATGATAAACTAGGCGAGATTAGTAGTATTGTTCAGGAAAAATCGTGGAGTAATAAGCTGGACTGTTATGTATATTATAAATACATCTGCAATGAAATACCTAAATTTTGGTATTTTGATGAATATTATTCTATGCCATCAAGAATTGATATAAATTCGATAATAGAGAAAAATGCAAATAAGATTTTAAGTAAAGAAGAATATAGTACAATAACGGCGCTATTAGATCTAGCTAATCTAAATATTAATGAATTGTCAAATGAAAACAATTTTGAATCTTTTAAAGCGGAACTGGAGGCTACTTCAAATGGTATTACAGACGAAATGTTTGAATACTGGTCAACAAATGATAATCTTGAAATAAGATTTGAAGTAGAGCATGAGTCAACAGGGAAGAAGTATTTAAATAGGGAGTGTCAAGAATTTTGTGTAACAAGATTAAAAGTGTTGTTCATATTTTTGAAAAATCGGCTGAATCCTAGTATCAATTGAAAGTTGGTTTCGAACCATAGACCAATTGAGAACTGGGCGATCATGCCATTTTTTATAAAGTTCTGTAACTCGTAAATACAATACTTTCAGTATGGCGTTTTCATTTGGAAACGCTCCTTTTTTTGTCACTTTTCGGAAACTTGAATTCACGCTTTCTATGGCATTTGTTGTGTACATAATCTTTCGCACTGCACTACCGTAATTAAAAAGCTGCTCTATATGTGAGAAATTCCGTTCCCATACGCTAACGGCTCCAGGATAGTTTGCCCACGCCACTTTAAATCGCTCAAATTCCGCAATTGCCGCTTTTAAACTTGAAGCTCCATATACTTTCTTTAACTGGGCTGTAAATCCCTTATAGTCCTTACTTGGAACATATTTTATAGAATTTCTTATTAAATGCACGATACATCTCTGTACATTTACGTCTTTAAATATTGCTTTAGCTCCATCTTCTAATCCGCTCAATCCATCCATACAGATGAATCCGATATCTTGTATTCCTCTAGCCTTGAGCTCATCGAAGATTTGCATCCAGGTATGCTTACTTTCATTTTCATTGATCCATAATCCTAAGATATCTTTATGACCATCCATGTTGTACCCAAGAATCGTATAAACTGCGCAACTCTTAACTTCATAATCTTTTCGAATTGTCACGTACATGCAGTCGACAAAAACAAATGGATAGAATGGATTTAAGGGACGTTTTTGCCATTGATCGAGCTCTTCTAATATTTTATCTGTGATGATTGAAATTTGTTCATGAGATATTTCAAAACCATAGATATCTTCAATCGTTGCGGCTATATCTCGTTGACTGAGTCCACGCGCATACATCGCTAAAACTTTTTGCTCAATGTCAGATACATTGGTTTTATGTTTGGGTATAATTTGTGGCTTAAAAGTCGCTTGACGATCACGCGGAACATCAATTGGAATAGAACCCAAAGAACTTTTAAGAGTTTTTTGTGAATACCCATTACGACGATTTGAGGATTCTTTTTCACCACGATCATTACTTGAATAACCAAGATGGTGATCTAATTCACCTTTTAGCATTGCTTGGAACATCGGTCCGAAAATATCTTTTAAGGCATTTTGCATATCTTCGACAGATTTTGGTTGATATTTTGCAATAATTTCTTGGGCAAGCTGTTCTTGTTCAGAGTTTTTTCTAGCCATTTTTTCGTCCTTTTCGTGTTTAATATTTTTTATTATCCAATATTAAAATAATCTGTGCAAGTTTTATACTTACACAGATTATTTTACACTCCCTTTAAATATACGCATTTATAATAAAAAGCATAGGGTATCATTACCCCTTAAGAATCGTAGTAAGGGATTTATATGGTTCTTTTCTTTTTTGGTTTGGTTCAGCCGAATACAAGGTAAAAAGAGCTGTAGGTACATTCTTTTACTTGATGAGCCGGGATTAAGTCTTCATGCTGCTGCTCAATCGGATTTATTGAGATTTATTCAAGAAAAATTAGCACCAGATTATCAAGTAATTTATACAACTCATTCTCCATTTATGATTGACCCTAGAAAATTAAATGAAATTAGGACCGTATTTGATTCGCAGAATGTGAAAATAGGTAGTGTTATATCGGATGCAATTCAAGAAAAAGATCCAGCTACAATTTTTCCGTTACAAGCGGCTTTAGGCTATGATATAGCACAGAATCTTTTTATATCATCAAAAAGTTTAATTGTTGAAGGTGTGTCAGATTTGATGTATTTAACTGCAATTTCAGAGGAATTGAAATTGCAAGGTAAAGTTGGATTAGATGAAGATATAACAATAGTTCCGGTTGGCGGAATGGATAAAGTAGCTACTTTTATTTCTTTGCTTAGAGGACAAAAGTTGTGTATAGGATGTTTATTAGATAATTTTACGGATGCTAAAGGAAAGCAAAAAATTGATGATTTAATTCGAGATAAAATAATAAAAGAAAAGAATATAAGATATTTTGGCGAATTTGCTCAATTGTCTACCGGTTATGCAGATTTAGAAGATATGTTTATGAAAACTGAGTATATAAATTTATTTAATAAGGCCTTTGCTAAAACTTATTCAGCAATCGATAATTCTAATATTGTTCTACAAGATAAACCTATACTTATGCAAATCAATAAAATTATTAAAAAAGATCGATTTAATCATTATCTACCTGCAAATGAATTTTTAAAAATAATTGATAAGAAGAGTTGTCTTTCTGAAGATACTTTTAATAAATTCTCATTGATGTTTAGTGAACTCAATAAGTTATTTTAATTGATTGATTTTTAGATAGTTTTATAAGTGAAATCTAAAATTAAATGGTTTTTGCTGTGTTGTAAAAGAATCCATTATTATAACAAATAAATTTAAAGACAACTAAATATATATATGCATCGGACAAAAAGGTGAGCAGAATAAAAATTATTCTGCTCACCTTTTTTGTCGTGCCTACCGTCTTATTTAATTTCATATTTATAGCAAAGAATTTTAAAATAAATCCAATTCTTTTTATGCATAATAGGGAAGTAAATCTATTTCACTAGCATTTGGTCCCTATCTCCGGAAAAGAATTCAGATGATGATATTATGAACCCTTCACAAATTTTATAAAGCCTAGGAACTTGTGACAAGTATTATCTTCTTATGCTACTATCAGTTTAGTCTTTAGACATTTTTATTGTTTTCTTTGTAATGTATATAAGATTCGATTTCTTTACGATCTGTATTAGACAGGGTATTGATTTTGTGTAGTAAGTTTAAATCGTTTTTAGATATTTCATACGTAGATTTTGCAGTATGGATTCTATTGAATAGGGAATCAATGCTAACTTCGAAATAATCAGCGATAACGATTAAAGTTTCTAAGGACGGTTGCTTTTTGCCCGATTCGTAATAGGCAATTGTACTTTGTGAAACATTTAATAATTTTCCTAATACATCTTGTGTGATAGCACGATGTTCTCTTAACCTACGGAGATTTTCTCCAAATTGTTTCATTACGATCACCTTCTTAACTCTATTATAATATGACTAAAAGTAATATTGAAATTATAAAAATAAGAGCAAGAGAAATCGCTGCGATTTTCTTGCTCTTATTTTTGTTTGGCATTCCAAAATATAATATCTAGAGTTGCCTTAAGTTTTGCTTTATCTTCGTTACTTAACGGAATGCCGTGCCAAAGAAGGTTTGGTTCATTAAGAATTTTGTTGAGGTTTACAGGAGGTTTTTCTTTTGAAGAAAGTGACGATGATGTTATGTTAATGTCTCCTGCTAAGTAGTCTATGGTTACGTTGAAGAAGTTAGCAAGTTGTCGTATCGTTGCTAAGTCTGGTTCACGTTTATTTATTTCATATAAGGATAATCGAGATCTAGAAATATTAGTTAATTGTGCTAATTCTTTTTGTGTTAATGAATTACGCTCCCGTAATTCAGACAATCGTTCGCCAAAAGACATATAATCAACTCCTATACATAATTATATGTTACATTTAGAAGCATTTAAATATTTGCTTCTAAATGTTGCTAAAAATATTGACAGCTACAAAATGAAGCAATATAATAGGGGTATAGATAATTTATATTGTGATCGAGGGGGTGGTTGGATGAGAGAAGAGTTAGTTTCCGTTCGGAGGTGTACGGGAAAGACACAAAGTGAGATGGCTAGAATGCTAGGAATATCACGAAGTTTTTATGGGTTAATTGAAAATGGCAGTAGGAATCCAGACTATGGATTAGCTAAACGAATAGCCAAAATTTTAAAAGTATCTCCAGATGCTATTTTTTTTGATCTCGATGGCTTCGAAATGAAGCAAAAGACTAAAGAAAATGTGCATCCGAATTTTCTTTCAAGAAAGTAATTCTACCTAGAGTATACCAATAATATTCGCAAAATTCCGTAATTTAAAACAAATTTGCAATCTGTTGTCAGAAATGACAACAGAAGTACCTACTTGAAAGGGGATGAGCTATGGGAGACGGTAAAATTTTTGGCTATGGATATTAGATGAGAGACAAGGAGGAATGAGGCGTGGATATTGCAGAGGTTTTAAATGAGAATTTAATAAATTTAAAACTGCAAGCAGGGACGAAAGTGGAGGCAATCGAGGAACTGATAGAGCTGTTATATCAAGAGGGAAAAGTTAGTGATTGCGATCTGTTTTTGAGGGATGTTTATGACCGTGAAGCAGAGGGGCGGACGGGGATTGGTAAGCATGTTGCTATACCACATGGCAAGTCGGATGCGGTGGCGAATACTTCAATTGTAATTGGTCGGACAATGCATGATTTAGTATGGGAATCTCTTGATGACAAGCCTGTTCATATCGTGATTTTGTTTGCGGTGCGGAAGGAAGATAAGACGAAACTACATTTGAGATTGTTGGCGCAGGTTGCGTGTGCTTTGGCAGATGAAGAAGTACTAAAGCGATTACTGATAACTGAGGATAAACAGGAAGTCATTGCTTTGTTGACAGGGGACGAATAGCGAAAAGGGGAAGTGTAGATGAAAATTGTAGGAGTTGCGGCTTGTACAGCGGGAATTGCGCATACCTATATTGCCGCAGAAAAATTGAGAAAGGGTGCGCTGGCGAGGGGGCATGAGGTGCATGTTGAAACGCAAGGCACGATTGGCGTTGAAAATGAGCTTTCGCAAGCGCAAATTGATGCGGCGGATTTGGTGATTTTGGCAGTCGATATCAAGATAAACGGTGAAGAACGGTTTGCAGGAAAACGTATTGTTCGTGTGAAAACGGCGACTGTGATCAAGTCACCGGTGCAGTTTATGGAGAAAGTGGAAACAGAGCTTGCAAAGAATAAGAGCTAAAGAGGATGAGGTGAAGAAAAGTGGCAGGACAAAGTAATGTGATTGGAACGATCAAAAAGCATGTACTGACAGGTGTTTCTTATATGCTTCCGTTGATTGTTGCCGCAGGGATTTGTATGGCATTGGGACAAGTGGCAGGCAGGTTAATGGGTGGCAATTTGATTGAGGTAGAGGGGTCGCTCCCTTATGTGCTCAATCAGATTGGGATTTATGGCTTGGCATATTTAATTGTACCTGTAATTTGTGCCTATATTGCTTTTTCTATTTCAGATAGACCAGGGATTGCACCGGGACTTATTGTCGGATTTATTTGTACGCAAATTCATGCTGGGTTTATTGGTGGGATGGTAGGCGGATTTGTTGTTGGGTATGTAGTCAATGGAATTAAGAGATATGTGAAGGTGCCTGTTGCGGCACAAGGCTTGATGCCAATTATGATTATTCCGGTATTATCGACGGTCATTGCCGGACTTGGCATGTACTATATCATCGGTCAGCCGATTATATGGTTACAGAGTAGTTTAATTCACCTGCTTGAGAGTATGCAAAATGGTTCCAAGTTTGCTTTGGGGGCAATACTTGGGGTGATGGCGACGTTTGATTTTGGCGGGCCGGTGAATAAAACGATGTCGCTGTTTGTGGATGGGCTTTTAGTTGATGGTGTTTATGGGCCGGAGTCGGTGAAATTTGTGGGATCAATGATTCCGCCGTTTGGGATCGCGATCTCATATTTTTTGACGAAGAATAAATATACAAGGGCTGAGAAGGAAGCGCTGAAAGCGGCGTTTCCAATGGGAATCTGCATGATTACAGAAGGTGTGATTCCGATTGCGGCTAGGGATTTATTTCGGGTGGTGGCTTCTTGTGTTACAGGTTCAGCGATCGCGGGCGGATTGCTGATGGTTTGGGGTGTGGAGTCACCCGTACCGCACGGCGGAATGTTTGTTGTGCCGTTATTTAAAGAACCATTGTTGTTCTGTGCGGCGCTTTTGCTTGGTTCGGTGATTTGTGGTGTGATGCTGTCATTTTTGAAGAAAAAAGTGACAGAATCGGATGAAGCTTTTGATGATGATGCGGTTCAGGTAAAAGATGAGGAGATCAACTTTAGCTTGGAATAATATTGTGCAAATAAAAAATAGTGTAGAGAAGGAGTGTTTTGTTTATGTTAGTGAAAATGTCAGAATTGTTAAGCGTTGCAAAAACAGAAAAGTTTGCAGTTGGTGCATTTAATGTATCGGATAGTTCATTACTGAGAGCAGTGACGGAGGAAGCTGAGGCTTCGAATTCTCCGGCGATCATTGCGATTCATCCTGATGAACTAAAATTTATTACGGATGCGTTTATGGCGTATGTCATCGAGAGAACAAAAAGCAGTACGATTCCTTTTGTGATTCACTTGGATCATGGTGGTTCTTTTGCTGATGTTATGCGGGCAATACACGTTGGTTTTAGCTCAGTGATGATTGATGGTTCACGACTTCCTTATCATGAGAATGTTCTGTTGACGAAAAAGGTTGTAGAAGCAGCGCATGCGGCAGGCGTTTGTGTTGAGGGGGAACTCGGAACGATCGGCAATACAGGAACCTCGATTGAGGGCGGTGTTAGCGAGATCACTTATACAGATCCTGACCAGGCAGAGGATTTTGTGAAAGTAACGGGTGTGGATTCTTTAGCGGTAGCGATTGGTACGGCACATGGCATTTATCCGAAAGATGTTACGCCAAAATTACAAATGCATATTTTACAGGCAATTACTGAAAAGATTGCTACGCCAATCGTATTACATGGTGGTTCAGCAAATCCAGATAAAGAGATTGCCGAGGCAGTTAAAATTGGTGTGCAGAAAGTCAATATTTCGAGTGATATGAAATTTGCCTTTTACAAGAAAGCACGGGAAATCTTATCGGCGCAGGAATGCTGGGAACCAAATATGATATATCCGCAGTGTATTGACGCGGCTAGAGAAGTGATTCGTTTTAAGATGAATTTATTTGGTTCCATCGGTATGGCGAACCGTTATTGAGGAGGAATAATGAATGGCTGATATAAATTTGATATTGAGTGAAAAAGTCGAAGGATTATTTAAGAAAGCGCATATTGCTTTAACAGCGGAAGAAAGAGAACACTTAGAGTTTGTTGATTTTGGCTTTGGTGCAGGTAATGTTGATAAGGAAGGGCTGCAGCTCATCGTGTACTGTAATAATGAACGTTATTGTGCTAAGGAAATGGTGCTTTTGCCATATCAAACATGTCCAGAGCATCGGCATCCGCCAAAGAAAAACGATGCGGAGGGCAAGATGGAAACATTTCGTTGTCGTTATGGAAAAGTGTATCTTTATGTAGCAGGGGATGCCACAAAACATTTGTCGGCAGAAATTCCTGTGAAACATAAAAAATGGTATACAGTAAGGCACGAGATTGTTTTACATGCAGGACAGCAGTATACGATTCCACCCAATACACGCCACTGGTTTCAGGCAGGCAATAAAGGAGCCGTCATAAGCGAATTTTCTTCGCCGAGTGATGATGCATCGGATATTTTCACAAACCCCAACATACAGCGCTAAGGAACGCTTGAAGTTAAATCTATTTTATTGTCATATTTAACATAAAAAAACTTCCCTTTAGAGATGAATTGTTTGAAAGCGAATTCATCTCTGTGGGAAGTTTTTGTTCTTGTTATATTTGTTTTGGTCCAGGTAGTGTGAAGCCTCGGCCTAAAACTTCTACGGCATCTTGAACGATCATAAATGCGTGGGGATCTACATCCTGGATAAGAAGTTTAATTTGACCAATTTGGGTTAGGCTTACAACGACAAAGATGACTTGTTTTTCTTGGCGCGTAAAGGCACCTTGTCCAGTGAGAATTGTAGCACCTCGCCCTACTTCTTTTAGGATGACATTGATGATCTCTTCTGTTTTATAGGAAACGATATGCAAAGTTTTCTTGCGATTAAATCCTTCTACGACATTGTCGGTAATGTTGGCGGCAATAAACATGGAGATCAGAGTAAGTATGGCGAGTTTTATGCCAAACAGAAGCGCAGCGACCACCATAATCATACAGTTAAGTGAGAAGGAGGCAATCCCTACATTGATAGAGTAGTATTTTTTCAAGATACTGCAGACAACATCAAGCCCGCCGCCGCTGCCATTGGCTCTAAATATAAGCCCTGAGCCAATGCCGGTTACAACTCCGCCTGTAATAGCAGCGAGAATTGGGTCATCTAAGATCATAAAGTTTGATAAATAACCCGTAAGATCTATGAAGAGGGATAAGAGTACCGCGCCATAGATGGTTTTAAAAAGATACTCTTTGCCGATGAGTCGATAAGCCGCGTAAAAAAGGGGGATATTCATTGCTAGCATTTGTAAACCAATGGGCCAGCCGGACAGATAAAAAAGGATAATCGCTATCCCGCTCACCCCGCCGCTTAGTAGGTGATGAGGAACGAGAAAGCTATTGATCGCGATCGCACTTAACAAACAACCAATACCGACAGAAAGATATTGATAAATTTTATTCCGCATATAGTTTTTCCTCCTAGTATGAAATGAGAAGTATAGATTTAGCTTTAAAGTTTATCGACTTCCAGGTACACCATTCATAATGGATAGGCTACAATTAATTGGACAGTTATTATAAGGGCATGTAAAATAAAATAATAAAACAAAAGGAGCTAGGCCCATGACTGTTGAAAAACGCCCTCGTCGTAGCTATACGGACGAATTCAAAAAACAAGTTGTACAATTATATAATAACGGAAAACGTAAGTGTGACATTATTCGTGAATATGATATCGCATCGTCCTTGCTTGACAAATGGATTCAGCAAGCTAACAATAGTGGCTCTTTCAAGGAGAAAGATAATCTTACAACTGAACAGATAGAACTGATTGAGCTTCGCAAACGGAACAAATATCTTGAAATGGAGAATGATATTTTAAAGCAAGCAGCGCTGATCTTAGGACGAAAGTAAATGTGATTAAAGCCAATATCCACAAATACTCTGTATCAGCAATGTGTAAAGTCCTACAAATTCCAAGAAGCACCTATTATTATGAGGCAAAAGCAAATCCAGATGAATCTAAGCTGGTGGCAAATATTGTTGATATATTTAAAGCAAGCCGAAATAATTATGGAACCCGAAAAATAAAATCAGATTTAAAAGATAGAAATATCATTGCTTCACGCCGCCGCATCGGCAGAATCATGAGGCAGGAAGGACTGATTTCAAGTTATACGACTGCCCAGTTCCGTCCTCAAAAGGATACTTGTAATGAATCAAAAACCAAAAATGTTGTTGACCGCCAGTTCAGTGAACAACCATATAGAAATGCTATTGTAAGCGATTTAACATATGTCAGAGTCGGCATGAGCTGGAACTACATTTGTGTGCTTATTGACCTCTTTAATAGAGAAATAATTGGTTACAGTGCCGGACGTAATAAAACAGCAGACCTTGTAAAACAGGCATTTCAGACTGTAAGGGGAAATCTGAAAGATATCCAGATATTTCACACGGACCGTGGCAACGAATTTAAAAATCGGACCATTGAAGAAATCTTGGAAGCATTTGAAATTCAGCGTTCTCTCAGTCATAAAGGGTGTCCTTATGATAATGCAGTGGCAGAAGCAACATTTAAAATAATCAAAACAGAATTTATCAGGAACCAGACTTTTCACAGCTTAAACCATCTGCAGATTGAGTTAGCTGATTATGTAAATTGGTTCAACAATCATAGGATTCATTCTTCACTAGGATATCTAACACCGGTGAAGTATAGAATAAATACCCTTAAAAAAGTTGTCTAAAAAACTGTTGACAGTCCATAAAAAACCTCCTAAGTATATTCTATAGTAGGCCTGGTTATTTGTATATCCAGAAAGCTAATTTGATTTTATCAGGTAATGTAAAGTGGGTTCATGATAAAAAGACACTATCTAAGATGAGGTTGAGGACATTATTTTAAATCGTTCAATCATAAAATGAATCAATATAACAAAACCCTGTTACTTATAGGTAACAGGGTTTTGTTATATATACGATCTTATTTTATCCCATATTTATAGAAAAGAAACTCTTTAAATAAAGCCAATTCTTTTTTTGCATCAATAGGAAGAGCTTCAATCTTATTGGTATTTGGGTCTTCATCTTCTGAAAAAAATTCTGCTAAAGTTATTCCTAAAGCATTACAAATTTTTTCTAAGGTAACAATATTAGGACTTTTTTGGCCAATTTCGATCTCTCGTAAAGTTGCCTGTCCTATTTCTGCAAGTTGAGAAAGCTTGTTTGTACTATAACCTTTTTCTGTTCTCAACTGGACGATTCGTTTAGCAATAATCATAAATTATATCCTCCAATTTAACGCTAAAGCAATTATAACATTAAAAAACCGAGGAAAAATAACGTTTTAGCATTGAAGAATTAACGCGAAAGCATTATAATAAAATCGAAAAGAGGGTGAGAAATAGAAGAAGTCATGTCGAAATTCAAAAGTAAAAAAGGTGAGAGGTGAGTGAGATATGAAGATTGAAGAAATTTTGAGTGAGAATCTGATTGAATTAAATTTAAAAGCAAAGACAAAAGTGTCGGCGATAAGAGAATTAATAGAGTTACTCTATCAAGAAGGTATCATACATAATCCTGCATTATTTTTACAAGAGATTTATGAACAGGCTGCAAAAGAGGGAACGATACTGGGGAATTGTATAGCGATACCGTATGGGCAATCTGAGACAGTAGCCGTTAGCTCGGTCGCAATTGGAAGAACAGAACAAGACATGATATGGGATTCCTTCGAGGATATGCCAGTCCGTATCGTACTTTTGGTTGCAGTAAAAAAAGAAGATAAAATGGATGTGCATTTGCGTTCGTTAAGACAGATCGCCTGCAGTGTGATGGGCAAAGAAATACAGGAGAAATTGCTGACAATCGAGGATGAAAAAGAGATGGTTACTGTGTTACAAGACCTCTATGTTCGAGCATAGAATAGAAGATTTCAAAGCATTAAATTTATATAGAATTCATATGAAAACAACAAAACTTCCAGACGGGTAAAATAAGGAATGCAAACCCGAACGGGAGTTTTTTTATTGCCAGTTTTATCTGAACCTTTTATTTCTCGGCGCTATCGTTATAATTGGTCAATATCTATATGGTATTCAATTTTTTTTGCTACTTCTTTTGCCAAATCATTGCTAAATAGAATTTTGAGGAGGTAAAAACCTAATTCTAAACCAGAAGTAACACCGGCGGCGGTAATGATGTTATGATCTTGGACTACCTTTTTATCAGGGACTATCGTTACCGAATAGGCTGCCAGTTCTTCTAAAGCGGTGTGATAGGTCGTTGCTTGTTTTCCGTTGAGTAAACCTGCCGCAGCTAGGATAAACGCACCGGTACATACGGAAGTCATGTACTTGGCATGGGCAGCTTGCTTTAATACGAATTCTTTAATCTGGGGGTTGTGCATTGCTTCGAAGCGGCCTTTGCCTCCCGGAAGTACTAAGATATCTAAATCAGGGCAAGTGTCAAAAGAATACTCAGGAATAATTTTCATCCCATTAAAGGCTTGAACGATATCTAAATTTTCGGCGATAAGGAAAACTTGTGTACTGTCTGGCTGAATTTTATTGCTATAACTTAATACTTCAAAAGGACCTACAAAATCCATTTCTTCAACTTGCGGAAAAATAAGAATGCCTATTTTGAACATGACGATTCTCCTTTATGATATGTATATTTTTAATGTTATTTCGAGAAAACTTGATAGATTCCTTTGCCGATACAGTTGGCGTTAAAAAGTAATTGTTTCATTGCGTCATCATGGGAATCAGTAGATCAGCAGAAACTGTAAATCCTGTTATAGAAATATAAGTTTAGAAATAGGATGAATCTAGATGAATTAGGACTATATTCCTGTTTGTTATTTGTTTTACAGGATTTAAAAAATTTACCTTGAATATCAATCATTTGTAATCATTGATATAAGGAGTGGAAGAATTGAAATTACAATTAAAAACAAGTGTTGTTGTAGGCGTTATTACAGTAATCATAGCAGCATGCGGTGCAGCCTATGCCAATGGAGCAAATGAAAAACAACTAAGTGAAAAACCTGCTGTTAGTGCGGACGTCCCATTAAAGCAGACGACAAGTGAAGTGGAAAAATCTACAGAAGATACTTACAGTAAGCGCGGTAAGTTAGTTATTCCGTTTGCTGAATTGCATAGATTGAGTTTATTTCAAGAAAAGGGACCTATTTTAGTCAAACAGAAACGACAATATGGTCTTTTTGATAAGAATGGAAAAACCATTTTGCCTGTGGAATTTCAGAATATTACAATTCGTAAAGGTGGTATGATTGAAGTTCTGAAAGACAAAAATCATGGGCTTTATAATCCAGATGGTGAATTGATTTTGCCAATAGCATTTGATGATGCTGTACCTGATAAAAATGATACGATTGTTGTGAAGCAAAAAAATAAATGGGGACTTTATGATATACGTGGAAATATAATTTTACCTATAGAATTTGATGAAATAAAAGGTATTTCTTCAGGTTTAATTGCCGCGAAAAAGGATAAGTTATGGAATTATTATGATTGGTCAGGAAAAATTGCGTTTGAAGGGGCGTTTGAGGAAGCTAGCGAATTTTCCGCAGGCATTGCACTTGTAAAACGTGATCGTAAATGGGGTGCGATTGATACAGAGGGAAACGTTGTAATTCCTTATCAGTATAAAGAGATGGCTGGTTTTTCTGAAGGTTTGGCTGCGGTAAGAACGAAGGATAAGTGGGGATTTATCGACAAAACAGGAAAAATCGTGATTGAAGAAAAGTTTAGAGGCTATGAAGCTGGTTTCAAAGAGGGACTGGCAATTGTAAATGAAAAAAGTAAACATGATTATATCGACGTGAATGGAAATATTGTTTTTAGTGCACCGTATGATTTTGTGTTCCAATTTGAAGATGGTCTTGCGGAAGTTCGCGTAGAAAAGAGCAGTTTTTCTTGGGGCGGGCTTATTAGTACAGCGATCTCAGCAAAATTTGGGGGATATTCGGATCCTTCAAACAATAACTTGGTAGAGTATAATCTTAAACGCGGTTTTATTGATAAAACTGGAGCACTAATTATTACAACAAAGTATGATTTAGTGAATGTATTCAAAGATGATTTATCGAAGGTTATTGATCATGATAAAACAGGCTTTGTAAATCGTAAAGGTGAATTTGTGATTCCAGCAGAATATCAAAGTTTATCTGATTTTGAAAATGGTTTGGCAATGTTTGAAAAAGACGATAAATGGGGCTACATTGATAAAAAGAATCAGACTTTAACTACGAGAAAGTTTGATGGTGTAAAAACTTTTAGCTGCGATAGAGGTGCGGTTAAACTGGGTGAAAAATGGGGTTTTATCGATACTGCGGGCAATTTAGTCATCAGAGCTAAGTTTGATGAAGTTCAGCCGTTTATGAATGATATTGCTGCGATAAAATATAGTGATGCTTGGGGCATCATTGATTTAGAGGGTAATTATATAATTCCAGCGAAACCAGATTATGAAGAAATGGCAGTACTCAATTCCGATCATATTGGTGTCAAAGTAAAGGGGAAATGGGGTATTATGAATAAGGATGGACACATGATCGTAGATCCTCAATACGATACGATCAGTGCTCTTGTTTCTGAAAAGGAATAAGTTCAATTAAATTTATACGATCCTATATTGTTTTGTTTCCAAATGAAGCTGGTGTAAATCATTTAAACTTATTTACACCAGCTTCATTTTTTACGTACTTTCTTAATTGATTTATCCCCCATAGGGGGATATAATAAAAAGAAATTGTGAAAAGCATGTTTTTATAACATTGCGTGGAGCGAAAGTTTATGGATCAAACGATACTTGACGTAGGTACCAAGCAGAAATCAAAAACAATTTTAAAGCTTGCGATACCAACTGTAATTGAGAATTTTCTGTTGACGGTGGTCGGCTTTGTGGATACCTTTTTTGTTGCTAAAATTGGTTTGGCAGAAGTTGCTGCAGTCGGCGTAATCAATGCGATATCTGCAATTTATATTGCTGTTTTCTTAGCCGTAGGAATTGGTACAGCGGCTTTAATTGCACAGAATATTGGAGCTGGCAATATCAAACAGGCTAAAGTCATTGCGGGACAATCCACTTGGTTGGCAATGGGGGCAGGGGGGATAGCAGGCATCTTTACTTTGTTTTTTGCCGAACCTTTACTCAGCCATATGGGAGTGGAGGCAGAAGTTCTATCAGCAGGGATTGTATATTTCGAAATTACCTGTATTCCGGCAATTTTTATTGCGCTCATGGCGATATTCGGGACGATTTTACGCAGTAGTGGTGATAGCAAAACACCGATGAAAGTCGGTTTGGGGATTAATATACTGCATCTGGTGTTGGATTATATTTTAATTTTTGGGTTGGGCCCTTGGCAGGGCTGGGGAATTGCCGGGGCTGCTTGGGCAACTACACTTTCTCGGATAATAGGTGCAGTGATTTTATATTTATATATCCGCAAATCAAGTGTAGCTTTTTCATTACGTGCAGGTGTGTCAAAGCATTTGATTATGCCGATCTTAAAACTTGCCGGGCCGGCAGTAGTGGAACGATTGGTGATGCGTTTAGGACAGCTGTTTTATGCGGGGCTGATTGTTAGGATTGGAACCGAGGTCTATTCAGCTTTCCTTATTGCAGGTAACATTTCTTATTTTTCATTTATGCCAGGCTATGGGTTGGCAATCGCGGCGACTACGCTTGTAGGCAATCAAATTGGCAGTGCCCGTTTCAAAGCGGCGTATCAATATGGAATGATTACGATGTGGATTGCTGTTATTTTTATGGGCGTCATTGGCGTTGGCTATTTCTGCTTTGCCGAATTTGCCGGAGCTTGGTTTACGAAAGAGGTGCAAGTCATTGAGATGGTAACGTTGGGATTACAGATTGATGCTTTTGCGCAGCCTTTTATTGCGATCAGTTTGGTGATAACAGGCGCATTACAAGGTGCAGGGGATACAAAAAGTCCTATGTATAGTACGATTATTGGTATATGGGGAATTCGTGTAGTAGGAATTTATGTTCTTTGTTTGCATTTTACGATGGGAATTGCGGGTGTATGGTTAGTGAATGCGATTGACTATATTTTACGTTCGATTTTTTTACTGTATCGCTTTAGAAAGCAGATGCATAATGAAACGTTGCAAGATATAAATTTCTGCAATAGAATGTAACTTAGCTTTTATACAAAATAAGGATTGATTTAGCGGTTTATATGGTATACGATATTTTGAATTTGCGACAAATCTGAAAAGGAACTTGACTTTGAGTTAACTCTATGTTGTAGAATAACTAGAAAGAGTAAATGCTATTTTAAAGTTTCGTTTTTCTATGTGTAATTTACAAGTTATCCGTAGTATGAAAATATTACGCGTGATCCAGTAAATGAGCGATGAAAGGATTGTACATATTTATAGAGAAGTTTGACTTGGAAAAACGGAAATTCACAAAACTGATTTTGGAGAGAATCAATGACAATGGAGGGCTATAAAATGGAAAAGTCAAAAGTGTTTTATACGGATATGCACGCAGGCAGTGAAGCCAATCTTTTACAAAAGTTAGAACGGCTAATGAAAAAAGCCGGTTTTGAGCGCATTGATTTCAAAGGGAAATTTGTAGCAGTTAAATTACACTTTGGTGAACCGGGCAACCTAGCATATCTTAGAGCAAACTATGCAAGTGTTGTCTGTGATTATATCAAGCGCCTAGGCGGAAAACCGTTTGTAACGGACTGTAATACGCTGTATGTTGGTGGTAGAAAGAATGGATTGGATCATTTAGACAGTGCTTATAAGAATGGTTATAATCCTTTCGCAACAGGGGTCCACACTATTATTGCAGATGGTATCAAAGGAACTGAAGAACGGCTTGTACCTGTAGAGGGCGGAGAATACGTGAAAGAAGCCAAAATTGGCAGTGCTATTATGGATGCAGATATTATTGTTTCCTTGAACCATTTTAAAGGCCATGAATTGACAGGCTTTGGTGGAGCGTTAAAAAACTTGGGCATGGGGTGTGGCTCTCGCGCAGGGAAAATGGAAATGCATAGCGCCGGTAAACCCCACATCAATATAGAAGATTGTATCGGATGTAGAAAATGTCAAAAAATTTGTGCCCATGATGCGCCTGTCATTACAAATGGCAAAGCGACGATTGATCAAGATAAATGTGTGGGATGTGGACGTTGTATTGGTGTATGTCCGAAAGATGCTGTTCTTCCTGCCTTTGACGAGGCAAATGATGTGCTGAATTACAAGATTGCAGAATATACAAAAGCTGTGGTGCAGGGGCGTCCTAATTTTCATATCAATATGGTAATTGACGTATCTCCTTATTGTGACTGCCATGCAGAAAACGATATCGCGATTGTACCTGATGTAGGCATGTTTGCATCTTATGATCCGGTTGCTGTGGATATGGCTTGTGCGGATGCTGTGAATCATCAGCCTGCTATCGCCGGTAGTGTTTTGGAAAAGCATGGACATCGTCATGGGGATCATTTTAAGGATGTTTCTCCTGAAACAAATTGGATTTCTGCGTTGGAGCACGGGCAGAAGATCGGTATTGGTAATATGGAATATGAATTAACTAAAATGTAATTTAGATTATGAAACTACATAGTAGATATGTAGAAGAAAGGAGTCGTATCAATATGAACTCTAAAACGCAGTTTAAACTCGCGCAATTAATGGACTTATTGACTGACCTTGACAGCGTGGCTGTAGGATTTTCAGCGGGCGTTGACAGTACGCTTTTGACGGCTGCAGCTGGGCGTAGTCTGGGGGATAGAGCAGTCGCTGTAACGGCTTACTCATCTACATTACCGGAAACGGAGAAACAGGAAGCGGTAGCGATTGCTGGGCAGTTAGATGTACGCCATATTTTGCTGCATATTGATGAGTTGGAGAGTACGGATTTTGTCGCCAATACGAACCAACGTTGTTATTATTGTAAAAAAACTCGCTTTGGCACTTTGCGTGATTGGGCTAAGTCAAATGGCTATGCTTGGGTACTTGACGGTGCGAACGCTGATGATTGCAAGGATTATCGCCCTGGGATGAAAGCCGTAGCAGAATTGGAAGGGGTACGCAGCCCACTATTAGAAGTTGGATTAACGAAAGCAGAAATACGAGAAATTTCTCAGGAGTGGAACCTGCCTACTTGGAATAAGCCAAGTGCCGCCTGCTTATCATCTCGGGTGGCTTACGGTTTAGAAATTACCAAAGAACGTCTGGGGCAAATCGAACAGGCCGAAAAGATCATAAAAAGATTTTGTAAGGGGCAAGTTCGAGTGCGCCATCATGGTGATCTAGCCCGTATCGAGGTTGATCCGAATGATATCGTTACATTAGCTGCACCTGAAACTGCACAGTATGTCCATAATGAATTAAAGCAATTAGGCTTCACCTTCATTACACTGGATCTGGCAGGATATCGCAGCGGCAGTATGAATGCGGTGTTAGAGAAGTAAAGAAACTCTTATATTTGATCCATTAAAGCTGGTAATAAAGGATTATAAATAAAATAAATTAAGGCATCCAAAATCAAACTGTAGAAGCAATGCAAGTTATTGCATGCTGAGGTTTGATTTTAGATGCCTTATTTTTGTAAACTATGTAAATGAATAAAGAGCTGATGGAGCTAGTTATTGTATAAAATGCGTATTTATTCTTGGCTCGTATACAGGCTTAGAGATACCGGAATTTTTCCCGGCTTCTATGGATTTTAACAGCCATGCCATATTTTGCGCTAGAGTTCGCATGGTTTGTAAGCCTTCCTCATCTTTTCTCACGTCTTCGGGTGTAAATCCATGTACTTGATTCCAGTATTGCGAAGATATAATCGGCATATTGGAGATCGTAAAGTATTTATTGAGACGATCAAAAGCAGCAGTTGCGCCGCCGCGTCTGCATGATACGATGGATGCACCTAATTTACCAGCCATTTTTCCGCCATGGGCAAAGAACAATCGATCGAGAAATGCCGTTAGTTGACCGCTGGGGCCTGCATAGTATACGGGTGAACCGAGGATGATAGCGTCAAACGTATCCAAAGTATCTGCGAGTTCATTTACTTTATCATTCCAAACACATTTGCCTGTTTGCGAACATTTCATACAAGCGATACAGCCCGCAATCGGTTTTTTACCAAGGTACAGTAATTCTGTTTCAATTTCGTGCTTATTTAGGACACCTGCAACCTCCATTAAAGCCGTATAGGTACATCCATGCTCATTTGGACTACCGTTAATTAATAATGCTTTCATAGTTTACCCTCCAATAATTTTAAAAGACTATATTTGGTTTTATATTATACAAAAGCTAAGATTTGTATGTGCAAAACTACAAAGCTTAGTTTGGATAATTATTTTTAGGCGATGAGAATGTGTATGGATCTACGGGATAACGCATCGCTTACAAATTTAATTTTACTGTATGACGATATGATATCAAGTACGCACATTTATGTGCGATACTAACCAATAGGAAAGTATAAAGCTAATAAAAAAGTCTTTGAATGCAATGATTGATGATTCAAAGACTTTTTATTAGAAAATGGTGGGTTGCAGCTCTAAAATGTAAATTAGGAATTTAATCGATTTTTACCGCCCCAGGTACACATCATGTCTAAAATCGGAATTAGTGATGTTCCGCGTTCTGATAAGCTATATTCTACTTTTGGCGGAATCTGCGGATATTCTTTGCGTATAATTAATTGATCCGCTTCCATTTCTTTCAGCGTTTTACTTAAGGTTTTGAAGGAAATTGTGCCGATCGCACGGTGAAGTTCGTTGAATCGAATTGCAGATTTACATTCAGAGAGCCAATACATAATAATCATTTTATACTTACCGTTAATCAGCGATAGCGTGTACCCGAAATCAGTATCTTTTATGTTTATACCAGTTGGGATGCAATCTTCAATAGACATTTTTACACTTCCTTTTGAGTTAGTACATTACCTTGATGTGCGTACTTCCTTAACGTCATATTTTAAATTATACTTTAATTGCTGTCAATCATTTATTTAAGAAAGGGAGAGTTACTATGAAAAAGAATATTTTGGTGCTAACTGGTAGTCCAAGGGTAAGAGGTAATAGCGATTTATTAGCAGATGCTTTTATCAAAGGTGCAAGCGAGGCAGGGCATGAAGTTATGAAATATGAAGCTGGTAAAAAGAATATAATGGGATGCAAAGCCTGTGATACCTGCTACAGTAAAGGGAAACCTTGTTCATTTGATGATGATTTTAATCGCGTTGTCCCTTTGATAGAAAAAGCGGAAATGATTGTTTTTGTAACGCCGCTTTACTGGTTTACGTTTCCTGCACAGCTTAAGGCAGTTATAGATAAACTATACGCGCTGATTATGGGAGAAAAAGAATTGAAGATAAAAGAAAGCATGCTTTTGGTTTGTGGCGAAGATGATAAAGAAGCTGCATTTGGCGGTATCATTGGCACCTATGAACAAATTGCTGACTATCAAAAGTGGACAGATCGCGGGCAATTGATCGTTCCGGGTGTGCTTAATAAAGGCGATATAGTATCGACAAAATATCTTCCTATTGCCGAAGAGATGGGACGAAATATTTAACCTTTAGAAAGTATATGATCGAAAAGAAAATATGCAAGCCTATGAAAACATCTGAAGCTGATTGAGCAGGCTTCAGATGTTTTATTTATTGTTAGGTATCTGCTGTTGACAAGAATTAAAGTTCAATGCTATATTAAGTTATAATACTTTTGATAAGAGTTACGATAAGTTATTGAAATACAAGAAAAGCAAGGAATGTCATCTGCTTTTAGAGGGTGGATGATGTGAAGAAGCCAACTACAGATGGCAAATGAGATACTGATATAAAAGGAGAAGTGTATGATACCGATCGTTAATAACACCATCCGGGTGAAACAAGTCAATGTTGAATTGGTTAAGACTGCATTAAAGGCGTTAGAAAGCGGTACAAAAATAACTTTGGCGAATGCAACGGGGTTGAGTGTGGCAACTTGCAGTAATATTTTAAATGAATTATTAGAGCGCGGCGAAGTTATTAAGGCTGATTTAGAACAATCTAGCGGTGGTCGTCCAGCACAAAGATTTATGTATAATGCAAATTACGCCTATGCTGCTTGTCTTTTTGTAAGTAATGATGAAGGGCGTTATTATATCAATTATGCAATTGTCAATATGCTGGGAGAGATCGTTGAGCAGCAGACGGATGAGGTCTCAGTCCTTGATTATGAAGCGGTAGACCAGCTTGTTGAAAAACTGATTGATCGTTATGAAAATATTACCGCTCTTGGCATTGGTGTACCGGGTCTCGTAAATAAAGGTTTCATTGGTTCCTGTGATATAGAAGAATTATCAGATGTTGCTTTGGCGGATCGGTTAAAAGAGAAATATAACGTAGCGGTTACGGTTGAAAATGACGTCAATTTAATTGCATATGGTTTTTACCAAGAACAAAAGTATGATGAAGATAAAAGCATTGCAGTTGTTATTTTTCCTCGTGATAATTGTTCTGGGGCGGGCCTTATGGTGGATGGTCATATTGTTAGAGGAAATACGAATTTTGCCGGTGAAATATCGTATTTGCCGTTTGATATTTCACGTGCAGAGCAAATACGACAGCTTAATTTGACAGAAGGCGTTTCACCGATTATGGTGAAAACGCTGGTCTCTATCATTGCCGTTATAAATCCCGCAACGATTGTTATAACGGGTAATTTAGTTCGGCTGGATATGTTGGGGCAGTTCTATCATGCGTGCAAGGCGTTTATTCCGTGTGAACACTTGCCGCAGTTACGTATTAAAGAAAATATGCGGGGCGATTATATGAAGGGCTTAATTTCGATTACTTTAGAAAGTCTGGCTTGTAATGTGCAATTGATAGAAAAGCGTTTATAGAAAGTCTGACGTAAATAAGAATAGGTACTTTTGGTATAAATGGAGTAGTAGGGGGATTACATGAATAAAGTGATTGAAGATAAAAGCAGGTCTGAATTTCCGGCAGAGGGGAGTTTGACTGAAAGACGTCCAGCGCTGGGCTTAAAGGAACAAATTTCAACCAAAGCAGCTTTTTTTATCGGAGGGGTCGCAGTTTCAGCATGGGCGCCGTTGGTTCCTTATGCGAAAGCACGGTTGGGCGTGGATGAAGGAACGCTGGGATTGCTATTATTATGTCTGGGTGCCGGATCGATTATGACCATGCCTTTAGCGGGTGTGCTGGCGGCGCGTTTTGGCTGCCGAAAAGTTGTTTGTGTTGCTAGTCTGTTTATATGTCTTGCGCTGCCTTTTCTGACGATTGCGGCGAGTATTCCTGCTATGGTGATGACATTACTTATCTTTGGTGCTTCCATTGGCATGGTGGATGTCGTGATCAATATTCAGGCTGCGATTGTTGAGAAGCATAGTGGCAGAGCGATGATGTCCGGATTTCATGGAGCATGGAGTGTCGGCGGCTTTGCTGGAGCTGCGGGTGTTAGCGCTCTTCTATGGGCGAACGTGTCACCAATGATGGCAGTTCTCTGTGTCGCTGTTATGATTGTCGGACTTTTATTGATTTTCGGAAAGTATTTGCTGCCTTACGGGAGTGAAGATCAGAATGGGGTATCATTTATTATTCCTAAAGGGATTGTGCTTTTCATAGGTTTTTTATGTTTCATCGTTTTTTTAGCAGAAGGATCTATACTGGATTGGAGTGCTGTCTTTTTGACTTCATCGCGTGGTGTTGCATTTTCTTATGCGGGATTGGGCTATTCTATATTTTCAATTACGATGATGATCGGCAGATTAACGGGTGATCGTATTGTTGCTAAATTTGGGGGCAGAAAGGTTGTTCTTTTTGGTGGAATCAGTGCGGCGGCGGGGCTTGCTATTGTTGTGTTTATTCCGAATTGGATAGCATCACTCTTTGGTTTTGCTCTACTTGGGCTGGGAGCAGCCAATATTGTACCGGTTTTATATTCCGTTTTAGGCCGACAGAAAGTCATGCCGGTAAATTTGGCAATTTCAGCTGTCTCTACTTTCGGGTATTCAGGCGTTTTGGCAGGCCCGGCACTTATTGGTTTTATAGCGCACGCAACGAGTCTTGTTGTTGCATTTTTAATTGTCGCTGTCATGTTGTTGTTTGTAGCTGCTAGTTCGCGTGTTACAGCGCAGTTATAATTGCAGAAATAAATTGCGAATGGAAACTGGACGATATCAGAATCTGTAAAGAAGCAAAGCTTAATATTTGATAATACAATTCGAGAATAGGGTAAAGCGTGTTAGCGTCTACTAAGATATATTTTCGTGCGACATACGTTGATGCTTGATGAAAATATAGCGGGGTAGGCGATTCATAATTTTGATCATATAAGGGGGAAGAAGAAATGTTAGCTGATTATCATATTCATACAGAGCATTCTGACGATTCGTCATACCCAATGGAAGATATGATTCAACAGGCAATCCGACTGGGATTAGAGGAAATCTGTATTACGGAGCATATGGACTATTTTAGAAATGATTTTACACACATGGTAAATTACGATGCATATCTATCGGAATATCGTTGTCTGGAAGCAAAGTATCGAGATAAAATTTGTATAAAGTTTGGTGTGGAATTCGGGGTGCAAATGCATACGATCCAAGAGTTTACGCGTGATTTTAAGATGTATCCGTTTGATTTTATCATCTTGTCAAATCATCAAATTGATGATAAGGAATTTTGGACGGGAGAGTATCAGCAGGGAAAAACACAGTTGGAGTATAACTCGGCATATTATCAAGCAATTTTAGATGTCATTTCCAACTTCAAAAATTATAGTGTTCTAGGGCATTTAGATATGATTAAGCGTTATGATAAGAAAGGTGTGTTAGACGATCGGGTAAATGAGATGTTGATCAAGGATATTTTAAAACTTGCCATTTCTGACGGTAAAGGAATTGAAGTCAATACTTCCTGTTTTCGTTATAAAATGCCTGACCTTACTCCTTCGCGCACGATTTTGACATGGTATTATGAACTAGGCGGGACCATACTGACAATCGGTTCCGACAGTCATGAAGAAGGTCATCTGGGGCATCGTCTCTTATATGCAAGAGACGAATTAAAGAAGATCGGATTTAAACAGTTCTGCACCTTTGATAAAATGGATCCTGTTTTTCATGATCTATAAAAGGTTATATTAAAAAGACGGTTCGAGCATCCTAAAAGGGAAGCATGAACCGTCTTTTTGGTGCGCATATAGAATTTTATAGGAATACTGCAGTTTTTGCAGTCGTGATAAAATGCTTTTCAGCCAATGCGTGTTTTATTCAGTTAGATCTTCTTTCTTGATCGCATCAAGATAACTATAAACAGTCACTTTAGATATATTTAATTTTTCGGCAACTTTTTCTATGGAGCCTTTAATTAAAAAAATCCCCTTTTGCTCCATAAATTGAATTAACGCAATTTTATCTTTTCGTTTTAAAGTTTCAATATTGCTATTGCCGATCATTTTGTTGATTAAATCATCTACAATTTCCATAACATTCGTAAAAGGTTCTACCGTTGTTTCGATATTTTCTTGCTCTGTAATCAAAAAGTCATCTAATAGTGTTTTAAGATTATCAAAACTATTTAAATCATAATTTACACAGAAAGCGCCAATTACTTTATCATCATAGTCTCTAATCAGTGCGGTAGAAGATTTTATTTTTCTGCCGTCTTCGGTGACGGTTAAATAATTTGCCGTAAAATCATGATCAAAATTTTTAGACAAAAGTACATCTTTGATTAAATGGTCAAAGGGCTGTCCGATTTGTCGTCCGGTTACGTGATTATGAATTGTGTAAACTACTGAATTTTGAGGAATGGATAAATCATGAATAACCACTTCGCAGTTTTTACCAAAGGTTTTTGCGATCAAGTTGGCTATAGGGATATATTTTTCTAATTTTTTATTGATAGAATGCAATTGAACTTTTACCTCCAAAATATAGAAAAAAATCTATAAATATCTTGAAAATCTATAATTTATTATATATAATACAGAAAAAAGATGATTTATATGTATTATTATATAATTTTTTATATAATAGTCAATTCTATCATCTGAAAATAATATGAATTAGGAAGTGTATAGTATGATCAAGTCAAAATATGAACAGATTGATACACCGGCACTTTTAATTGATGAAGATCTTATGATTGAAAACCTCCGTTTTATGCAAAAAAAGGCAAATAAATTTAGAGTGAATTTACGTCCCCATATAAAAACGCATAGAATGCCCGAGCTGGCGAAACTTCAGCTGCAAGGAGGTGCAGTTGGTATTACAGTGGCTAAGGTGGGCGAAGCAGAAATCATGGCAGAGCATGGGATAAATGATATCTTTATAGCAAATGAAATTGTAGGAATTTCTAAACTTGAAAGAATAAAAGCACTGGCAGAAAAGATAACAATACGTTTAGGTGTGGACAATCAAAAGCAAGTGGATCAATTGGAACAAGTTTTTAAAACTGCGAATATGCCGATTGAGGTTTTAATTGAACTTGAAGTCGGTGAAGATCGTTCTGGTGTGATTACAGATGCACAACTCATTCATTTAGCAAAATATATTGAAAAACAAGACAAGGTTGTTTTAAAGGGTATTTTTTCTCACGAAGGTCACACGTATAAAGCCAAAGATAAAGATGAATGCCGTAGGTTAGCAGTGGAGAGTCAGCAGAGGACGATTCGGGCAGTTAATTTAATCAGAGAAGAGGGGATTGGTGTTGATATTGTAAGTATTGGATCTACTCCTTCACTGATGCAAGCAGAAATAATTGCAGGAATTACAGAAATCAGACCTGGCACATATATTTTTATGGACGCCGGGCAAGGAAATGCGATGAAAGATTATAGCCATTGTGCGGCCACGGTTTTGGTGACAGTTATCAGTAAGCCAACGGAAGAACGCGTCGTCTTTGATGCGGGAGCTAAAACTTTAACTACACAAAATCGTCCGGGCGGAATATGTGCGACAGAAGGACAAGGATTAGTCAAAAATTCTAAAAACGTTCGTGTTGCGGGATTGTTCGATGAACATGGATTAATCTATGATAAAACGTTTAGAGAATATATTGAAATCGGCGATAAAATAGAAATTATTCCGAATCATATTTGTCCTACTTGTAATTTATATGAGAAAGCGTATCTGGTTTCTAAGGGACAATGTATAAGAGAAATTCCTATTTTATGTAGAGGAAAATCTCAATAGTATAAACTTGATGAAGATAAATGAAAAAAGGATGATCTATATGAAAAAAATTACACCAAACTATGCTTGTGAGAATAAAGGTCATTATACGCCGGGGATGATTTCAAATGGAATGCTGTATATTTCTGGACAGTTGTCTATCGACCCCGATACGCGAAAAGTAGCAAGTGGCGGCATTGAAGAACATGCTAGACTTGCATTGAAAAATGTTGACCGTGTTCTGAAAGAAGCTGGATGTTCTAGATCTGATATTGTGCAGTGTAGAGTCTGTATCGCAGATATTGATCAATGGGATGCTGTCAATCAAGTGTATGCGGAGTTCTTTGGCGAACATAAACCGGCTAGGATTGTCGTGCCTGTAGGTAAACTTCATTTCGGGTGCCTTATAGAGATTGAAGCAATTGCTGAATTGAGGGGTGAAAAATGAACTATATCTGCTTAAAATGCGGAAAAATAACAGCTGTAACAACGAGAAAGGCAAGGTGCGATTGCGGTGGGCTATGGAAATTAGAATATAAACCGCCGAAATTTGATATGTCTTTAATTGATCGTGACACTTGGGGGATTTTTCGTTATCGAGCTTTTATGCCCTTAGAAGGTGAAACATGGCGGGAAATTACTTTGGGGGAAGGGATGACGCCGGTAATACAGCTTAACGAGGATGTTTTGCTTAAGATGGAGTATTTTATGCCGACTTTATCTTTTAAAGATAGAGGTGCTGCGATCTTGATTGCGCATTGTAAAGCAATTGGTATAAATTCCGTCGCACAAGATAGTAGCGGAAATGCGGGGAATAGTGTCGCAGCTTATTGTGCCAAGGCTGGTATTGATTGTGAGATTTTTGTACCAGAAGGAACGTCTCCGCAAAAGATAAATATGATTCAATCTCATAATGCACGTGTTAATATTATCCCCGGAACGAGAGATACCTGTGCAGATGTTTGCCGCGCAAAGGTAGAACACGAGGGAATATACTATGCAAATCATGTATATCAGCCGCTGTTCTATCAAGGAACAAAAACGTATATTTACGAAATCTATGAGCAGTTGCACAGAATTCCGAAGAATATCTTTGTGCCGTTGGGAAATGGTACGCTGTTTATCGGAATTGTGAAAGCATTGGAAGAGTTGCTGGATAGTACAGTCATTGAAAAAATGCCCAATATTATAGCGGTTCAAAGTGAACATTGTGCTCCCTTTGTCAAAGCTGTGATGAATGAAGAACGTCAGCCGGCGGCGATCATACCCTCTCCAACAATGGCAGAAGGTATTGCGATTGGCGTGCCTATGCGCGGAGAAGAAATTTTAGAGTATATTTATAAATATGGAATCAAAGTGATTACAGCTCCAGAGAATCAAATCTTAAAAGCTAGAATGGATCTCGCTGCCAAAGGCATTTATTGTGAGCATACAACCGCAGCTACATATGCGGCATATCTAAAATATTGTGAAATAAAAGGACGGACACCCGATAGTTTAATTCCTATGTGTGGTGCAGGGCTTAAATCAGATCATTGAAATTTTAGGAAATTTAAATCCTGATAATAAAGAGACAGGCACATTGTTTTCGCTTTATATTCGAGAATAATATGTCTGTCTTTATTTTGATTAAAATTAAATTCCGATAGTGCAAGTTTTGAATTAGGGCTTGTATTTTATTCTAATATCCAATATGCTTTAAATAGGGGTAATTTTAGCATAAAAGTCCTATGAAAAGACTAAAAAAGTGGAGGGTGTAAATATCAAAATTTTAAATGAATTGATTTAAGAAAGGAGTGTATATTCGCATACATATAAAATCCATATATTGTAAAGTAAATATCGCAGCAACGGGAGGTAGAAAATTTTGAATATTAAGAAAAAACTAACGATTGCTTTAGTGGTTGCAAGTGCGGTACCGTTGATTATTTTTACTATCATTAGTTTGAATAACTCAATAAAAAGTGCTACACAAAGTGCGATGACGGATAATCTGCAGCGTTCAGAACTTGCACAAGAAAAAATTGATAAATTTGTTGATAAAAACTTAAATGGGGTAAAATTATTAGCGACGAATCCAATTGTTCGTTCTTATGATGCACAAGCGACAAAACCTGTTCTTATAGATGCTGCCAAAGTATATAAAGATTTGGCGCCTATTGTTGTTACCGGTGCAAATGCGATGCAAGTGGTGAAAAGCGACAGTGCTCCTTTGGCAAATGTAGCGGATCGTAATTTCTTTAAAGATGCAATTTCCGGGAAGGAAGAAGTGGTATCTGAGGTCTTGGTAAGTAAGGACAATGGGCATCTTATTTCTGTTTTGGCTGCACCGGTTAAAGATGCTGCAAGTGGAAAAGTAACAGGGGTAATTCAAGGCAGTATTGAACTTTCCATACTTACGGATATCGTGAAAAGTCTTTCAAAAGAGAATGTCAATGTGTATGTATTGGATCGTGATGGTAAATTATTAGCGCATCCAACAAAAGACCTGCAAAAAGCAGAAGATCGTGTGGATTTGACGAAATTTGATTTTGTCAAACAAGCCTTATCAGGAAAAAGCGGTTCAGATATGGTTGAAATTGATGGAACAAAAATGATGGTAAGTTATACAAAAAATCAAAAATCCGGATGGATTATTTGTTCTGAGATTCCATATAAGGCAGCGATTGCTGAAAGTGTAAAAGAAGCAATTTACACATCGGTCACCGGATTAATTATACTATTATTTACTGGTGCTTTGGCGTTTTGGTTAGCTGGAATAGCAACCAAACCGATTTATGCAATTGTTCAGGCCGCGGATCATATTGCAAATGGGAATTTGGCCGTGGAAGAAATTCAGATAAAATCTAAAGATGAACTTGGGACATTAGCAAAATCCTTTAATGCTATGGTAGAAAATCTTAGAAAACTCATTCGACAAGTACAAAGCAATGCTGAAACAGTTGCGGCGGCTTCACAGCAGCTTAATGCGAGTGCTGATCAGTCTGCGCAAGCCTCCAATCAAGTGGCAGTATCTATAACGGAAGTGGCAAATGGCGCGGAAAAACAAAGAATGGCAGTAGAGAATACTTCTAAAGTTGTTGCAAATATGTCTGATAATATTGGACATGCAACAGTAAGCGTTCGTGCTGTTTCAGAACAATCCGCACAAAGTGCTTCTACAGCTCGTGAGGGCGGAAAGGCTGTGCAGGAAGCAGTTGAGCAGATGATTGAATTAGAAAACACGGTGAATGAATCTGCGAAAGTTGTAACACACTTGGGAGAACGATCTAAAGAAATTGGACAAATTGTAAATACAATTTCAGGGATAGCTGGGCAAACAAATCTTTTGGCTTTGAATGCAGCCATTGAAGCTGCTAGAGCCGGCGAACAAGGCAGAGGGTTCGCTGTTGTTGCTGAAGAGGTTAGAAAACTAGCTGAGCAGTCACAAATCGCAGCGAAACAGATTGAAGATTTAATTCGGGAAATTCAAGGAGAAACAGAAAAAGCTGTGCAAGCAATGGATGTTGGTACAGTCAAAACTAAAGAGGCTACTGGTGTTGTGAATCAGGCTGGTAAAGCCTTTCAAGAAATCGTTGAGAGAGTGGCTGATTTGTCTAAGCAGATTCAAGAAATTACAGTTGCGGTAGGGCAGCTGGATGGCGGAAGTCAAGAGATTGTTTCATCTGTCAAGGAAATTGATTCTTTAACCCATTCCGTGACCGATGAAGCGCAAAATGTTTCGGCAGCCACACAGGAACAAGCGGCTTCGATGCATGAAATTTCTGATTCTAGTAATGCACTTACCAAAATGGCAGTAGAGCTGCAAGCTGAAATTACTAAATTTCGGACGTAATATTAAAATAACTTTCTCATAATAAAAGAGATAAAAAGCTGGACCCTGATAATTTAGGGTTCAGCTTTTTATTTTACAATGACGTAGTCGAGATCTTATCGCCGCCCCGCGCCTTTGTCTAAACTCCGAGGTTACCTTAAGGTAACCTCCTAATCATAAAGTGCGTTCTTCTTTTTTTATGACATTATAGTTATAATGAAATTAAAAATCAATATCAAGCAAAAGGAGGTCTTATGGTGAAAAAAATCTTAATTGTATTGTTGCTGGCCTTGTCGTTTGGAAGTATTGTCTTCCCCGGAGGTCGTGTTCAGGCAGCGAGCAGAGATTTTGGTTCAGAGAATAAACAATTCGTTGAAACATTTTGGAATCAACTTTTCAATCAGCACAATGTAAACGTTATTGACAGCAAGGTTGACGATATCTATATCCAACATAGTCCATCCGTTGCAGACGGGAAAGTAGCGTTCAAAAATGCAATGACGGATTATTTAAAAGGATTCCCTGAAAGCACTGCTGAAATAAAACGCATAGTTTCTGAAGGTGATTATGTCTTCATTCATAATCACATCAAACTAAATCCACAAGATCGTGGACAAGCAGCAGTCGATATTTTCCGCGTTGAAAATGGAAAAATCGTAGAACATTGGGATATAATTCAGGATGTTCCTGAGCAAAGTGCAAATAATAATACAATGTTTTAATTAAAAATAAATTAGAAAGAGGTGTTAGATTTATGAAAATTGCTATAATTGGTGCGACAGGCCGAGCAGGTTCTCGTATTCTTTCGGAGGCATTGAATCGTAAACATGATGTGACTGCGATCGTTAGAGATGCCGCAAAAATAAAAAATGATGTTGTTAAAACTTTGGAAAAAGACATTTTTTCACTTTCTACAAGTGACTTGCAGGCGTTCGATGTTGTTGTCAGCGCTTTTGGTACACCAAGGGAATCGCATCATTTACATCTGGAATCGGCAAAACATTTGACCTCTATTTTGAAAAATCAAGAAAAACCTCGTTTAATCATCGTTGGTGGTGCTGGAAGTTTACTCGTAGATGACAAAGGAACAGAACTTTGTAAAACGCCAGATTTTCCACCTGAATATAATATCACTGCCACAGCGATGCATGAGGAATTAAATTTCTTATATAATGTCATTGATGTCAATTGGGTATTTCTTAGTCCTTCCGCTGAATTTGCGCCTGGTGAACGTACTGGACACTATCGATTAGGAAAAGATCATTTACTTGTCGATAAAGAGGGCAATAGCTCAATCAGCATGGAAGATTATGCAATCGCACTTCTCGATGAGATAGAAAAGCCGAAGCACAATAAAGAACGATTCACGGTTGGTTATTAAAAATATAAAAGACTCCTTTCTTACGAAAGGAGTCTTTTATATTTTTATGATATCTTCGTTTTTTAAATACAGGTTTGTCCAGATATTGATTTTGTCCATAATACCAATTAACGCCATGCCCTCTTCTGTTAAGCTGTATTCTACAGTTGGTGGTACAGTTGGATAAACTTTCCGTGATAAAATTTTGTTTTCTTCTAGTAGCTGCAAATTTTCCGACAGCACTTTCGCACTAATCCCATCAAGCTGTTTTTGCAGCATAGCAAAATGTTTAGGCCCCTCTGACAAAGACAAAAGAATATTGGTTCTCCATTTTCCTTTAAGTATGTCAATGAAACAGTCAAATGGGCATTGATATTGTTTTGTATTAAATAAAAACAAAATAACACCACCTCTTTAATCGCTTAAGCATTCATTATAAATCCTTGTTTTCACATTTTAACAATCTGTATTAACATTTGTCAAATACTGATAAAATTAAATGGGTTTTGAACATAGAGGGGTTGGAATGAAGCATTCTAATATTCTCATTAAGGAAGAGAAAAATAAAGCAAGATATATAGACTTCTATGATAAAATTATGTTAGCAAATAAAATAGTTGAGTTGAGGCTCTTTATATAAAATTTTGAAATTTGGAGGTCATTATGACAAGAAAATATAATCTATATCAAATTGACGCATTTACAAAAGAAAAGTTTGCGGGAAATCCAGCGGGAGTTATAACGAATGCCGATGGGTTAACTGATGGTGAAATGCAGAAAATAGCAAGAGAACTAAATAACTCTGAAACGGCGTTTATCTTTCCCTCTAATAGTAGTGAATATGATGCACATGTCCGTTTTTTTACCCCGACAAGTGAAGTGCCGATTTGCGGTCATGCTACAGTTGCTGCACATTATGCTCGCGCTCTTGAAAAGGGGCTGGAAACATCCAGAGTCTATCATAAAACAGCGGCTGGAATCTTGCCAGTTGATATTATAAAAGAAAATGACGATTATAAAATCGTCATGACGCAGGGGAAGATTGAATTTGGGGCGATCCTTGAAGGCGAAAATAAACAAGAAATTTTGAGTGCGCTACATTTAAGCGATACAGATCTGCTCGAAGGGTATGACGTTCAGATTGTCTCGACAGGTCATTCAAAGGTTATGATTGGGATAAAAAGCGTTGAGATGTTACATGATTTAAGACCGGACTATGATGCGTTGTCTAAGTTGAGTAACGTGATCCAGTGCAATGGATATTATGTTTTTACGATTGACGCGCAAGATCCTGATGTTCTCGTCCATGGGAGAATGTTTGCTCCTGCAATTGGGATTCATGAAGATCCTGTTACGGGGAATGCAAATGGACCATTGGGTGCCTACCTTGTTCATCATGGTTTTGTCGAACATAATCATTCATTATTTAGATTCACCGCGAAGCAAGGCGAAGCCATAAAGCGGGCGGGACGGATTGAAGTGGAAGTCAAGATAGAAAATAAAGAACCTATTGAAGTTAAAATTGCAGGACATGCTGTGATCCTATTTAAATCTGAATTGTTATTGGATGATGTTGTTTCGTGATTGATTATACAGACAGTTGGTCATTGTTTAGTTCTGTATTTTGTTGTAAAAGTTTTTTAAAATGTTTTAATTTTCTCCGCGCGATATATTTTCTCGCAAAGATATGCGGAATTGCAACACCTATGGCTATTGCAAGTATCGTGAGATTTGCGATAATACCGCTTTCAAAGACCTGGATAAAGGACGAGATGTCCATTACGTTCACATTGATTATGCCAAACATTAGACGATACATAAAGACGCCGGGAATCATAGGGATGACCGAAGGAAGCGTTATGACATGCATTGGAGTATGAATATAATGTACACCCTTTATCGCAATAAGACTGACCAGCATCGCGCCGGCAAAAGATCCTATCGGTAAGCCCATATCTAAATCGTAGGTTATAAAATTCCTTGTACATACGGATATCATTCCGCCTATAGCTACTACCCATAGAAGACGTCGAGGTACATTGAAAATCGTTGAAAAGCCGATGGAAGCGATAGCGGCTGAGATGGCGTAAACTAGATAAGAACTATCAGGTCTGGTATTTATCATCGTAAAGTCTTCTACCTGACATAACTTGATCGCGAGGACAATACCAAAACTCATGCTGCCAACCATCAATATGGTATTGATCGCTCGAGTCATGCCGGAGACGATATAATTATCCAACATATCGTCAACCGAATTGATTAAAGGGATGCCGGGAACGATGAATAAGGCGCAGGCCAGAAGAGGATGCCACGGTGTCGTCGATCCTGGAATAAAATGCGTGAGGTAGGCCAGCAGCGTGGCAATAAATGATGCAATGGCGATAGAGGCATACGGATTGATCGCAAGTTTATTACAATAAAGCCGCAGATTAAAACCGAGTGAAGCACAACAAGCGGTATAGAAAAACGCTAACCAATCCCCACCAAAGAGTTTGCAGAATCCACCGCAGGCTAATCCGGCGCCAATGGCAATAAATGTTGAGGTATATTGCTTTTTTTCGATCATTATTTTATTTAATTCTTCTTCATAAGCGTCCAGCGTATAATCTTTTTCTATTGCGCGCCAAGATAATTTGCTTATTGCAGAAATTTTCGTCATGTCAACGCCATGTTTGATACATTTCTGAAACTTGGTGATCGAATGATTTCCATCACTGATATTGACCATGATCGTTGTATATGTGATGTGTATATGAAGTGTTTCAGCATATATTCCCATAAAAGCAGCGACACGTTTCATCGTTCTGGTGATACGATTGGTATCGGCGGCACTTTCCATAAGAATTTGACCTGTTTTCAAAATTAGCAGTAGTTTTTTTCCTATCTCAAAATAGGGATCTTGTCGATATAATTGTTCTTGATTCATACAATGCTATTTCCTTTGTTTTTATAGTATTGTAAAGTGCAATGCATAAAGAGTCCAATTACAATTGCTTTTCATTATCATTACTTTTAGTAATTGCCAAATAGCGATAATATGGAACAATGCAGATAATTCAAGGCGATAGAGAGTAAATAAAAATAGATGAGACAATGGAAATCTATTTTAAACAATAAAATGATAACATTTATGCATGAAAATCGGTTATTGTATAATATAAAATATTTATTTGCAAGCATAGTGTTTCAATTTAGTACTTACAAAAATGTAACTGTTGCATCATAATTTTGTTGAATGAAAGACTTTGAAATTAAAAAAAGGACGGTCGCGTTTTTGCTACGACAGTCCTTTCTTTTATTTTTAGATCTAATCATATTACCAAGAAAACCATGTGCGTGTTCCCTGAATATGAAGCAAGGTCGAAGGATTGAACCCTAAAGTTTATCAACAAGTTTTTGGATAAGAGGATATTGATAAGATTCCCCATTTAAAGCTTTGCTTGCTGCGATTATCGATGTAACCAAAAGAATGATCCAGAAGATCGCCACAATAGGAAGCAGGAAAACACCGATGACCAACATACATAAAAAGCTAACAATAAAGGATATGGTCAATATCGTCAGATGAGCAACAAGCGCTTGCTTAGCGTGCTCATAGACAAAATCATCATCTTTTTTGAATAGAAAAATAATCAATGGAGCGATGATAAACCCTAATCCACCTAAAAAATACGCTATATGGGCTAAAATGGCTAAGAGTTTTTGTTCGCCAGTTATTTCGTTCATGCTACCACCTCCTAATTCTATTTTATAGTAGACTGTCGCATTTGTATATTTTATTCCGAAAATTTTGTAAGGAAATTTCATGTAATGAAATCAAAGGGATGATTTGCTGATTCTGATCGGAAAATCATGTAAAATGAGAACAGCAAAACATTATAATCAGCAAGCTTATAGGTTAATGCGCATCAGTTTTGGAAAAGATAAAATGACATCTTATGATAGTATTGTTTAATTAAATTACGGAGGGATCGTGAAAACTGACTATGACGCAATCTAATCAACAGGTGCAGAAAGGCGTACTTCTTTTCATTCTGATTTTAGGCGCATTTTTATCGCTTTTAAATCAGACAATCTTAAATGTCGCTTTACCTGATTTAATGAAACATTTTGATGTTACTACAACGACCGTCCAATGGCTGTCAACTGGTTTTATGCTGGTAAACGGCATTATAGTTCCTGCAACGGCTTATTTTATGAAACGGTTTACAACTCGACAGCTTTTTATCAGTTCCATGCTTTTATTGCTCGTAGGTACTTTGATTAACGCAATTGCACCAAACTTTGCGATCCTATTAGTAGGGCGACTAATTCAGGCTGCAGGTGCTGGTATCATTATGCCCCTATTGATGGTGGTCATTCTTGTAATATTTCCTGTGGATGGGCGTGGAACTGCAATGGGGATGATTGGGATTGTCATGATAGTTGCGCCGGCCATTGCGCCAACCTTAGCTGGCTTCATCATCGAACATTTTTCATGGCGATGGTTATTTATTGGGATGCTTCCACTGGTTGCAATCGTTATTATTTTATCATCTAAATATTTGGTAAATGTATCAGAAGTATCTAAGCCCAAATTAGATATTACCAGCATGACTTTGTCAACAATCGGATTTGGCGGGATTCTTTATGGCTTTAGCAGTGCTGGTGACAAAGGATGGAGCAGTATAATCGTACTAGGCTGTTTAATTATTGGTACCATTTGTCTGATACTTTTTAGCTGGCGTCAGCTTACTTCAACAAATCCGTTGATGAATCTACAAGTTTTTAAAAGTCGAACATTTACAATGACGACAATCATTCTTATTTTGATTACAATCGTTATGTATGCAGATATAATTTTATTGCCTATTTACTTACAGGGGAATATGGGATATACGGTACTTCAGACTGGTTTGCTGCTATTACCGGGGGCATTGATAAGTGCTTTGATGTCACCTGTATCTGGGCGGCTATTCGATAGAGTCGGAACAAAACCATTAGCTTTGGCGGGGTTGTTCTTTACGGTTATCGCAATATGTGGCATGTCCAATTTCAGTGAAACGACAAGCTATGATTATTTAATGTTAAGGGTTATTATATTACGCCTTGGGATGTCGCTCATTATGATGCCTGTAAATACGGGCGGACTGAATGCACTTCCTAAACAGTTAACTGCTGACGGCACAGCAGTTAGCAATACGGTTCGGCAAGTGGCAGGGTCGATTGGAACTGCACTGCCTGTAACCATTATGACAATTGGAACGCAACGGCATAGCGATGAATTGATGCAAGCTGGTGATATTTTAGTTCAGTCAGAGATTCTTAGACAAGCTTCTATACATGGAATAAATGATGCTTATCTTTTTACTGCGATTATCGTGATCGCAGCACTTCTCGCGACGATCTTACTACCAAATCAAAAGAGCGTGAAAAGGCGGCAACCTGCTAAATAGCAAGGCTTAGAATCAAAGGGACAGTTCTATTGATTCTGAAAATAAAATAAAGTAAAATGAGAATAAAGAGAAATATGGTATGGAATTTTGAACGATATAAATAAGATATGCACATTCTCTAATCGACGCAAACGAAGTGGTAAACTTTATGAAGCGAAGAAAACTTCGGGATATTTCATACTTCAAAATAACTAATAAAATAAAGGAGATGTACATATGGAAGAAAATTTTTGGTATGCATTTCTTTTAACTGCACTGGCGGGGCTTAGTACTGGATTTGGTAGTCTGATCGCTCTATTTGCTAAACAGACCGACCGACGTTTGCTATGTACTGCGCTTGGATTTTCAGCGGGAGTCATGGTTTATGTCTCTATGATCGAACTGATGCCTGAAGCAAAACTTGCACTGCTCAATCATACAAGTATGGCTGAAAGCGGTTGGTATGTGATTGCTGGCTTTTTTGGCGGAATGCTGTTGATTGGCTTGATTGACCTATTTATTCCGCATCACATTAATCCCCATGAAGTCAGTCACATTGAAAGTGAGGAAAGCCGTTCTCATCAAAATCAAAAGCTGCTACGCATGGGAGTTCTGACAGGCCTTGCGGTAGGTATTCATAATTTTCCTGAGGGTATTGCGTCTTTTTTATCCACATTGCATGATTCTGGAACCGGATCGATGATTACGGTGGCGATCGCGATTCATAATATACCGGAAGGAATCGCTGTTTCCTTGCCGATTTATTATGCTACTGGCAGTAAAAAGAAGGCTTTTGTATATTCGTTTTTGTCCGGTGTAGCCGAACCCGTAGGCGCTCTGATTGGCTACTTATTCTTACAGCCATTTTTGACCGAGTTTGTAATGGGTATTACGTTTGCCGTTGTCGCCGGTATTATGGTATTTATTTCTTTTGATGAATTATTGCCGGCTGCCGAAAAATTTGGTGAGCATCACCTTGCTATTTATGGTTTGATTTTTGGTATGCTGGTTATGGCGGTAAGTTTGCAGTTAAGCGTTTAGTAGATGAAATAAATTTTATTGTATGTATTTAATAGACGAATAAGGACGATTAGGATATAAAACTAATAAAAGTGTTGGGTTGGGCTTCGTGATATGCTCCCTTCTAGGTAAACAAGTGAAAGAATAAAAACTTGTTGATTAGAAGGGCGCATATTTTTTTATGTTCAAATAGCTTTGACAATCAGGGAGCTGGCGGGGTATAGTAATTATAATATTACAATTGTAATCATAGAAGGTGAATGTTATGAATAAGTTACCACAGATATCGGATTCAGAATGGCAAGTTATGAAAGTATTTTGGAAACATGGGAAACTTACTGCCAATGAAGTGATTGATAAATTTGATGGGGCTACATCCTGGAAGCCCAAGACGATTAAAACTTTACTTGGACGACTAGTGAAGAAAGAAGCTATTGCATTTGATAAGGATGGCCGGACCTACATTTATTATCCGCTTGTTACGGAAAGTGATTGTGTAAAAGCGGAAAGCCAGTCTTTTTTAGAAAGGGTATTCTCTGGTTCGCTAAATGTGATGTTTGCCAACTTCCTCGAAGAAAAAGAACTGTCGGCTACAGAAATAGAGGAACTAAAGCGTATCCTTGATCAAAAACAAAAATAAGGAGGGCTCTTATGATCTTGCATTCCTTTATTTTCTGGCTGCTCTACTCTTCGCTTATGGGGAGTTTATTGACGGGAATCATTCTTCTCGTCCGTGCAATTTTTAAACATAAAATGGATGCTAACGGGCATTACTTACTATGGTTTTTATTGATCGTAAAATTGTTTCTTCCTTTTGCACCCGAGAGTCCTATCAGTGTATTTAATATTTTTAATCAGGTGACCTTTCAAAATTTTACTGGCAATTATTTTGAAGGCCAAACGAATGAAAAGGCGATCCAGAAGTTAAATAAGCGGTCGCACATATCCCAAATGGGAGAAGTTGATGATTATTTTATTTCGGTAAACAGGCCTTTCCTATCTGGGGACAAGGTTCTATTTTTAGCCTGGTTAATGGGCGTAGTGAGCCTAACTGCTTACACGTTCCATTTGACCAGAAAGCAGAAATGGATCATAAAAAACAGTTTGAAAGTAGCAGATCGTGAAGTCCTTCATTTACTTGAGGAGTGCAAACAGACGATAAATACTAAGGCTGTTCCCGTGTTAGTTGAATCACCGTTGATCCGGAGTCCGATCGTTGCGGGTGCAGCTAGATCGTATATCATATTCCCGACAGGAAGTATAGGCAGGTTAAGCCAGGCAGAAGTAAGGTTCATTTTGTTGCATGAGTTAGCGCATCTTCGGCGCAGAGACTTGTACATGAATTGGATGATAGCTTTGTTTCAAATTATGCATTGGTTTAATCCAATCATCTGGTATGCTTTTTACAAAATGAGGCAAGATCGCGAATTAGCCTGTGATGCGTATGTACTTTCTGTTCTGAACCCGAAAGAATATAAAAGTTATGGTGCTGCCATTATTTCTTTTTTTGAGATGAATGTAAGGTCTTCTTATGGATCGATCACTGGATTTGCAAGTGGAAAAGTCCATTTAAAGGAAAGAATAAAAAGGATTGCCATGTATGAAAAGAGGACCGTAGGCAAGCGGATAGGGGAAAGCATCCTTCTTTTGCTGATGGGATGTTTCTTATTGACAAATGCAACGGGGGCATCCGGAGTTATACAGGTAGAAAAATCATCAAAACCAAATCATGATATTATTTATGAAGATCTGAGTGCTCATTTTAAAGGCTTCGAAGGATCTTTCGTATTATTTGATGTGGAAAAAAATCATTATCAGATATACAATGAAACCAACAGTCAAAAGCGCGTATCACCGGATTCAACCTATAAGATTATGAGCGCTTTAATAGGTTTGGAGACAGGCGTACTGGCAGATGAGAATGCTGAACTAAGCTGGGATAAAACTGTTTACCCGATTGAACCTTGGAATAAGGATCATAATCTTGCCTCTGCCATGGCTTATTCAGTTAATTGGTATTTTCAAAAAGTTGACGCCATGGTAGGAGAAGACAGAGTTGAAAACTATTTACAACAAGCAGACTATGGTAACTATGATATTTCTGGTGGTATGCGCGATTTTTGGATTGAATCTTCGCTAAAGATTTCTCCTTTAGAGCAGGTTGATTTACTCAAAAAATTATATGCGTATGACTTGCCATTTTCTAGGAGGAACATAGATATTGTCAAAAAGCTCATTAAAATATCAGCGCAGGACGATGTAATTCTATACGGTAAAACAGGTACTGGGAATGTAAATGGAGATACTCGTAATGGCTGGTTTGTCGGGTACGTGGAGCGTAATGGCAGGGTTTATATTTTCGCGACAAATATTCAAGGTCAAGAACGGGCTGACGGAGCAAATGCTAAAACAATAACATTAGATGTTCTTAAAGAGAAAAAAATTATTTGAAATATAAATGTAAAGGTAGCGTACGGGATACTTATCCCGGCGCTTTTTTATCGTCAATATAAGGTACTTATAAAAAGATTATTTATATTGACACATTTAGATTACAAATGTAATATTTAACTATAGACTACATGTGTAATCGATTGAGTGAAAGAAGAGGTGATACAAGAATTTGTTTCGGCTATACTGAATAAAGTTTAATCAATAATAGAAAGGAATTTTAAGATGAAAAAAATATTCCTGGTACTAATGACCGTTATTTTCACTAATTTTGGATGTATGACCAGTTTGGATGCAGCTGGATTGGAGACAAGGACAGACTTTGAGCAAATTTCCAAACAAGAATCTTATCAGGCAACAGTAAAGGCAGTAGCCATACAATTAATGCAACAATACAATATCCCCGGAGCCGCTATTGCGGTCATTGATGGTGATCAAACTTATACATATCTGTTTGGCAGCATGGATCAAGCGAATGGCAGGCCTGTTACTGAGAATACCATTTTTGAGGTCGGTTCCATTACGAAGTTATTTACTGCTTTGCTTTGTGCAGAGGCTGAGGATAACAAGAGTATAAAGTTATCTGATCCACTAACTGACTATTGTCCGAAATTTAAGAAGCACAATTCGGCAACAGCACAAATTACCTTAACGCATTTACTTACGCATACGGCTGGTTTTCCCTTGAATTTGTCCGAAACAATTACCGATAAGCCCCAAATAGCTGCCCATTTGTCCACATGGCAGCCTGAAAAAAATATTGGCAGTCAATGGCAATACTCTAATGTAGGTATTGGCTTAGCAGCGATGGCCTTAGAAAATCAAACCCATAAGTCTATAAATGAATTAATGAAAGAAAATATACTGCGACCGCTAGATATGACGCCATTGGGGATAGAAGGTGTAGAAACATATCAGGAGAATTATGCGCAGGGTTATTCGACTGAAGGAAAAGCAGTTCCGCACGTTCGTTATGACCGTGATCCTTTTTTTAGTGCCTATAGTCTTAAAGCAACCATCAACGATATGTCTAAATTTTTGGCAGCGGCCATCGGTTTACCGAATACGCCGGACAATATCAAAAAAGCGATGCACAATGCGCAAACACCGCGTGTCGATAACGGCAATATGCAGCAAGGTTTAGCTTGGCAGGTGCACTCTCTGCAAGACGAGAACATAAAACATGAACCGGAAAATCTCGACTTAGGGCCACGGACTGTTCATTGGCTGCCTAAAGCGCAGCAGATCTATAAAGCCAATGTTTTGTTGGATAAAACCGGCGGTACCGGAGGATTTAGAAGCTATATTGCCGTTGTACCTGAAAAAGAGCTTGGCGTAGTTATTTTATTGAATAAATATATTTCCAATGGCGCTGTCGTGACTGCCGGTAGAAATATCATTGGGATCAGAGAATAGTTCGTATAAAATTTCTCTGAAAATTGGCATGTTCAATAAGGTCTTTTCGAAATACGATAAGTAAGCTAAAGATATTAGATCTTAGTGAGCATAGGTCGGAAGCAATAGGAAAATAACCTTGGTCAAACTTATTGACCAAGGTTATTTTCCTATAAGTTTAGAAGGTTTTTGGCTATACATCAAGAAACAATAAAAAAATATCTTTTTGAAAGAAGATCGTGAAGTCAGGATTCAAGGAGGGTGTCATCATGTCACTTTTAGAAGATTGTCAGAAATCACTTTCTAAAAACAATTTTAACTGTGAAATCGCAGGTAACGTTGTAGAAGCTGGTAATATCATAAAAAACCTCATAGAGAAATTTCAGCCTGAAACTGTTTCTTATGGAGATTCAGAGACCCTTAGAAGTACAGGAATTATTGCATATTGTAAAGCATGCAGTGACTTTAAATTTATTGATACGTTTAACCATGAAGAATCATTCAAGGAACAGATTGGGCGAAGAAAGGAAGCTCTTTCTTCGGACTTGTTTTTGACAGGAACGAATGCGGTAACCCTCGATGGCGTTCTTGTAAATTTGGATATGATCGGTAACCGCATTGGCGGGATTATTTTCGGACCCAGAAAAGTTATTTTAACTATAGGGATAAATAAAATCGTTCCTGATATCCAAGCTGCATTTAAAAGGATTCGGGAGTGTGCAGCACCGAAAAATGCGGCGCGTCATCCAGAGTTAAAGACTCCATGTATAAAAACAGGCAGTTGCATGAATTGTTCCTCCATGACAAGGATATGTAACAATTGGTCAATAACAGAGAAATCCTATCCCAAGGGGAGAATAAATATAATTCTTATCAATGAGGAACTGGGTTTGTGATTGATTAAAAGAAGAAGTGACGGTTTGTGGTAGGTATATAAATATTTAAAAAAGTAGAGTAATTAGGGAATATGCCTTCTATTCTACATTTAAAATTAAACCAAATTCATCGAATAGGCCTTTTTCCCCAACCATGGTTACACGGATAGCGCGTCCATCAGATAAATATTCTATCCATTTAAGCTCAAACATACGTTGCGTCAGTGATGCACCTAAGCTACCAGCTAAATGATATCGGCGTTCACTCCAATCTAAACATTGGCGAGCAAAGCAACGACGATTTTTTCGTTCTTTTTCAACATCTATTCCGAAGGTTTTAAATTTGGTTTTACCTGCTTCAGTTAATAGGAAATCTTTATCTGCTTGCTCCAGAAATCCGTCTTTAAGTAGTTTATCTGTTAAGTTTACCCCTAGCTTACCTGCCAGATGATCATAGCAGGTTCTTGCGAGCTGTAAAGCTTGTACTTGATTCGATTCTCGCAGAGAGCGAATGGGCTTGGAAGGAGAAATTGCAAGAAGAGATTCAAGTGCAGTTGCCACTTCGGTAGTTGCAAGACGAAAATATTTATGGCGGCCGAAAGACTCTTGAACGAGGAGTCCGCCTTTTATCATTTTAGCGAGATGCGTGCTAGCCGTTTGAGGAGATATCCGAGCGGAACGGGCTAGTTCGCCTGCAGGTAAGGCTTTTCCGCCGAGCAAATTTAGAAGCATTGTAAGACGTGAAGGGTCACCGATGAGAGAGGCAATTTCCACGAGATTAGGATTTATCATCATATTTAATAGCTCCTTGTAACATTCATACTTCGATTCTAGCCGAATTATTGCTATGTTACAATGATGATAGATAAAATATTATTTAAATATATATAAGCAGGTGTACGTTATGATATTAGTTTTATTTGAAGTTACAATAAAAAAGAATCATATGGATGATTATCTCGCCTTAGCCGCTAATCTTAAAAATGAGCTCGTAAAAAGTGAAGGCTTTATACGAGCAGAGCGTTTCTCCAGCCTTGTAAATGAAGGAAAACTTCTTAGCTTATCTGTTTGGGAAAGTGAGGAAGCGGTAAGTAAATGGCGCAATCAAATAGAACATCGTATGAGTCAGCGACAGGGACATGATGCAATATTTAAAAGCTACACCATTACTGTTGCATCGCAACTTCGCAGCTATAGCAATATCGAACGGTCAGACGCGCCGGAAGATTCCAATAGGCAATTTCTATGAGATTAGGATTTATCATCATATTTCAGTTGCATTAATATTTCGATCTTAATCGAAGTATTACCATGATACAATACGCTTAAATGAAAAAGTGGGATATGATGGAGGTATCGTAGATATGAATGATAAGCAAGACTTAATAGAGCAGCATGGCTATATCAAACAGCAAGAAGATGGACGATTTGCAATACGGGTTCGAACCATTGCAGGTAGCTTAACTAGTGCTCAATTACACAACCTAGCAGATTTATCCGATAGATACGGTAATGGTCAAGTGCATATTACCACTCGACAATCAGTAGAACTTCATTGGATACCGGAAAAAAATCTAGACAGCATTTTTCAAGAGATAAATGAGTTGGGTTTATTGCTTGCAGTCCGTGGACCGCGAATATTAACCGTTATTGCTTGTCCTGGGATAAAGCTCTGTAAAAAAGGGATTTGCAACACTGTAAATCTAGCTGCTCAATTGGATGCTTTAATGGTAGGGCGGAATCAGCCGTCAAAAACTAAAATTGCTTTAAGCGGTTGTCCTAATTCTTGTGCTAAGCCTCAAATTAATGACATTGGGTTGCATGGAGTTGTTATCCCAACTGCTGACAGTGGTTGTATTGGTTGTAAAGCATGTGAAAATGTGTGTAAACTCAAGGCAGTTTTAATACAGGACGGCAAGCCCTGTATTGCGGTTGAAAAGTGTATTGGCTGCGGATTGTGTGTGAAAATTTGTCCTAATCACGTTTTACGTATCCATAAACAAGGCTATAGCCTGTACGTGGGCGGAAAGATCGGTAGAAAACCAATCTTGGGTAATAAGATTTTTACTGTTATACCAGAGCAGGAAGCTATTTCCTACATTGAATCAGTACTTCAAGTTTATAATCAATTAGCTTATAAAAATGAACGAATTGGGGATGTAATAAATCGAATCGGTTTGAGTCGGTTCCTACAAGAAATATTGCACCATGTTCCAGAATGCTAATGCCAATGATGAAATAGAGATTTGATTTGGTGTGCAATTCATGTACATTCAATTAACCTTTTTCCTAGTAGTAATTTAGAGAGAATCATATTGCCGATAACAGCGAAAAGGCCACAACTCATGAGGAGATGTGGCCTTTTGTATAAAATTTTAATTAAAAAAAGTGCTTCAAATATATATCAATCGTTTTTTTCTGTGAAATAGTATAATAATGCTGCAACGGGCATACTTAGCCCCAAAATTGATGCAAACATCCAGCCGCCATAAGCATATGCCCAGCCGCCTAATGCCGAGCCGATTGATCCACCAATAAAGAAAACAGCCATGAATACTCCATTTACGCGCCCACGTATTTCACTTCCTAAGGAATAAATTGCACGTTGACCGAGAACAAGATTGCCAGATACCGACATATCTAACGTAATAGCAGAAATGACTATCATAGCTAACGATAATGTTGAATGATTATCAAATAGATGAGTAAGTAAAAAAGATAGAGCGGCAATTACCATTGCCAAACCTGTCAATGTTTTTGTCCAGCCCTTATCGGCTAATCTTCCCGCGATCGGAGCTGCTATAGCCCCAGCCACGCCAGCAAGGGCGAATAAGGCAATTTCTTGCTGTGACAAGTGAAAATGACTGGTTAGCCATAAAGGGATCACTGTCCAAAACAGACTAAATGCACCAAATAGGCAAGCTTGATATAAAGAGCGTCGTCGTAAAACAGCATTTGTTTTAAAAAATGCCCATAAAGAACGAATCAGTTCACCATACTTTATAGTAGGTAAAGGTTTTCGCTTTGGAAGAACTAAGGCTAATAGCACAGTCAAGATTGCGGTAATGGCAGCAGAGAGGGTAAAAACCGCCCGCCATCCCAAGAGATCAGTAATAAAGCTGGCTATAGGTCGAGCAAGCATTATTCCAAGTAATAGTCCACTCATCACGTTACCTACGACTTGACCTCGCCGTTCTATTGTTGATAAATGAGCGGCATAGGGTACCAGTATTTGAGCTGCCACAGAACCTAGTCCAATAAACATTACTGCCACAAGAAAGAACACCGTGTTGTGAGCCAGGGGTGCTGCAATTAATGCACAAATAATGACTGCTAATGCTGATAGGACTAATCGACGATTTTCAATGAGATCGCTAAGTGGAACAATAAATATTAGCCCCAAAACACAGCCAACTTGGGTCAATGTTACGATTAATCCTGCTGCCGCCAGAGGTAGATGGATATCTGCACTGATAGGACCGACTAAAGGTTGTGCATAATAGAGGTTTGCGACAATAACTCCACATGCAATTGCTAATAGTAATGTAATCCAGTTTGAAATTTTCTTAGTTTTTGATCGTAATTTGTTCATAGGGCATTCTTTTCCTTGTTTTAAAATGATGAAGGTTGATATTCTCTTTAAAATAAACAGGTTAAATCATAAAAGCTATTACAAGAGAAGAGCGCATTGCTTATTTTATAGATACGATGGGATTTTCACTAAGTTCAAAACTTTTATTTCATTAAAATGGTTTTCATCAAATCGATATTGTTACAGAGAAATTACTATAACAACGGATTATCTAATTGTATTGACCGTAATTTTCTTTTTTGATTCTTTTATTTCAGTCAATGGTTCCGTCGGATAGCCTAAGGCAATAGCAGATACAGGTGAAAAACCTTCTGGTAACTGTAATTCTCCTATTAATTCCTTTAATAATTTATCATTAGCGAGAAATGGTTTTAAAAACCCCGATAAATATACGCTGCCTAAACCGAGGTCTGTGGCGGCAAGGTGCATAGTTTCTATAATACAAGCAACATTTGCGAGTTTATTCTTTTTAACGGAGACCATAACGACTGTCGGGGCGCCATAAAAAGGCTTCAGTGCTGGATCTCCAAAACCGTTGGCCGCTATTTTTGTCATGTTGTTCAGTAATTCGATTTTTTGAATAACTGTTAAGTGAACGTCTCCATATGCGCCATTTCCTACCGGAGCGGCACAGCCTGCACAGAGTATGGTATCTAATTCCTGTTCTGAAATTTGCTCTGATTTATAACTTCGTGTCGATTTACGCATTGCTATTGTTTTTAAAGTTTCCATTGTCAAATGCTCCTTCGTCTTATCGTAATATTTAATATTGAAGTTCTTTACTCCAATATTAAAACTAAGTATAATTAATATATCAAGTGTTTCAATGTTAAACAAGTACGCAGTTTTTATGTATCAGGTATTACTTTTCGTACCAAAAGGAGCTTTGTGATGGATATTAACTATGAAGAGGTTTTGCAGCATCATTATTTGGAAGAGTGTCCTTTACGTTATACCTTGAATCTTATTGGCGGCAGATGGAAAATTCCTATTCTGTGGGAGCTGAATCGTAATAAGGTAATGCGATTCAACGAACTGAAAAGGGATATATATGGGATTACTAATACGATGTTGTCAAATTCTTTGCAAGAGATGCAAAAGGATAATCTTGTGCAACGTGTTCAATATAATGAGATGCCGTTGCGAGTTGAATATTTTTTAACAGATACAGGAAAGGACATATTTCCTATTCTTTTAGAACTATCAAAATGGGGCTGGAAACAAAAGAAGAAGCAAAATCAAAGTAATTTAAATAATGAAGAGAGCGAAACAAAGTAGAAATAATTCATCTTGGGACAATGGAAAGACATTAGCCAAATTATTGGCTAATGTCTATTTCGATTGGCTGAATTGACGGAAGTGTTGTCTTAAAAGAGCTGTTGTGAAGTAAGTATGCTATAAAAAGTATTTACTTAGTATCGATAGTCTAAGATAAAAAAGTCATCACATTGTCGTCCGTTATTTTTTGATTCGATAGCATAGAGAAGGAAAATTATGAAAGTGAGGATTACATGTCTGTTCAAAAAAGTCTATTAGCATATGAAGAACGATATAAAAAAGTATATGAAGCTGGCGGCATATTTTGGCATGATCATGCATCACCTCAAGAACTCTTAGAGTTTGTAAAAGAGTTACCGATAGGCGCGAAATGCATTGAATTCGGCTGTGGAGAAGGACATGAAGTCAGAGCGTTAGCCAAACTCGGCTTCAAAGTTACCGGAATAGATATTTCTCCTACAGTAATACAAAGGAATAAAACTATTACGCCAGCCGATCTGTGTGTGGAGTATATCGTTGGCGATATAACGGATTTACGTACGATTGGCATTGAAGATGGATCCTTTGATTTTGCCTTGGATATAGGTTGTCTGCACATGTTGAGTGAACCAGTAGATCGTAATTCATATTTAAAAGAAGTAAAAAGAGTACTCAAACCGGGAGCTTTTTTATATTTGCAAAATGGCTTGAGCTTGGAGGATGTTCAACCTCAAGATGCAGATCAAGCGAATGAACTTCAAAAAATAAAAGAATTTATGCAGAATTATAACAGCGAGAAGCTTATGCCAAGAAAGATAATAACAACTGAAGGTGAACGAGAAGTGATGCTTCCACTATGTTCGACTGGGAAATTGCTATTTTTAGAAGAATATCTTTCTGAATTAAGGGAACTAGGATTTTCAATTGTGTATAGTAAGAGAAGTGGCGGTATGAATATGAGTTTTGAAGCCATTATTATTGCTTCGACTTAGGGGACACTAAGAATAGCGTTAGGTTTGAGAAAGGTGGTTATTGCTATATGACCAAAGTAGCAGTCGTAAAAGCTGACACCTACGATACCAAAGTCGTAGACCAAGCCATGCAAGAATTACTCGCCCCTTTAAGAAAAATAGGAAAATATATCAATCCAGGCGACCAAGTCTTGATTGTGTAAGAAATATTTTGACAGGAAGTGGTCATTTATTATTGTTTTAGAGGAAAGTAAGGCAAAAATTATTGGTTTAATAACTAGTTCGATTAAAAAATTTACTCAGAATAATCCTCACGTAAAAGTTTATACGTTTGGCTTATATTCATGTCCTTGGGCTGGATGGTTAACAATTAATTTTGATGCTCAAAAGCATTCCGAAAAATACATAGAAAATCTAAAAGTAAAATATATTTCTTGGGATGAACAGGAATTTTATGATACTTTCTGTAATAATTGTCCTGATTTTGAATATGCTGATTACTCTGCTATGAATTTTCCAATTTGGCAACAACAATGTGAATCTCAAGAAAGGGTTGCATTTAAAAATAGTTTAGGAAATATCATTGAGATAAATCAATACACTGAAGGTGACGAAGCAATTAATAAAGTTGTATATGAGTATTACGTTAATATTTTGGAAGAATTAGAGGAAAGACAGTTATTTGACATTTTAAATCAAGAACAAGTACTGCGTATCGGAGTTCAAATGCTTGACAGTACAATCCAAAAGTTTTGGTTATATCGAAAGTGATGAAAGTGACGCTTCTTTTTTATCATGTTACTTCTGATTTGATCTTTATGAATTATTGGTAAAAATAGCTTGGATTAATGATACTAAATAGAATATAAACAGTAAAAAGTAAACTCTTGCTGAATTCTGTATGAATTTGGCAGAAGTTTTAAGGCTTTATGAGAATATGTAAATTTAATATCAAAAAGTTGATGGCAACGTGACAAAAAAGGAACGTCCCTGCCGTTACTCTGTATTGCCATTATCCGGGATGATGTATTGCGATAAATGTGGAGCTAGAATGACAATTAAAACTGTTGTTTATAAAGATGGACATAAAGGCTGGTTGGTATTGTGTACAAACCGTCATGAGACTGGAAACTGCAATCAAAAGAGCTGTGTATTAAGTGATGATTTCTTCGATGGACTATATCAGCGAGTAGTACGGATTGATGACAATTTGCAATGGCAGTTACAGGAACATGATAAGGAATTAACAAAATACTGTGAAATATTAGTGATTAAAGAAAAAGAATTCAAAAAGAATCAACAGGCGATTGAACGATTGTATGAAATGCGTGAAGAAGACAGTATCGATAAAAATACGTTCTTGGAACGGAAAAACTTACGGGAAAAACAGATTCAGATTTTAAAACGGGAGGTTGAAGATTTAGAGATGATTATTCAGGAACAGTTATGCCATCGTTGGAAAAGTTGAAACAAAAGATTAGGATATTTAAAGAAAATTGGAGACATTTTGAGAGTGTACAGGAACGGAATAGGCTTTTGAAGCGGATTGTGGGGAAGATTACGTATAACCGGGAAGATAATAATGTGTATTTGGGGATTCAATATAATTGATAGAGTAAATGAAAATAGAATATAAGTGATAAAGTAAAACTCCTGCTGGATTTTGTATGAATTTGGCAGGAGTTTTGAACGTTTATGAGAATATGTAGATTTAATACAAGAAAGTTGATGGAAAGGTGACGGAAAATAAACGTTCCCGACTGTCTATAAGGACGGAGTAATTATGTTTGATAGATTATGGAAAGGGACTACCAAGATAACAAAGTTAGAATCATATAGTGTGAACTCACCATGGAAGAATAATGCAGTTCTCTTGCATGTAACTAATGGACTTGGACATTTACGTATGGTTTATGGAATGACAAAGAGTAACAAACAAAAAATCTTTATGTTATTAAAAGATATTCCGTTAGTGAAGTGGCATTGTATTGATGAATATAACTGCCCCACATGTGAAAAACTGATATCTGCTGGTTATGGGTTGAATAGCATAAATGAAGAGGTTATTAGTGAAATTAGAAGTTGTATGAATCAATCTTATAAAACGATTGATCTAGCAGTAGATAATTTAGTACCTATACTAAAACTTCTATCCAGTGGATATTATGTAGTAGTTGATTTACCTCTGTATCCGGCAGATGGAAATGGACAATTTTTTTGGAATCAAAGCAATCAACCAGCCTTTAATAAAGGAACTTGCTCAATTTATTATAAACAAATGTATTCGCAAGGGAGGCCTGCATTTATTCTGCCAAGCCAACTGCCTGAAAGTTATGATGCAGCGACAATGAATCGGTATCAGGAAATGTATCGAGCTGGGGAATCGTTAAGAGGATTAGCTTATTATATGGGGGATTATCTTTGTACTCTGCTGGATGGGCATCATAAGGCAGTGGCGGCAGCCTTGGAAGGTCAAGAGTTTCGTTGTTTAACAATTTTGCCAGTACATGGTGTTTCGTGTTTAAAAGATGAAAAGAATTTTAAAATGTCAATTGGTAGTCAATGGATTGATTCAAAAAATTTGCCGACGAAATTTAACAAAGACTTCAAGAAATTATATGGTCAAGATAATAAATTGAAAACTAACGAAGTTGAAAAATATCTAACTATGGAAGCGGAATGCTGGGAGCAGTTTAAATGGCCACAAGAATTATTAGATATTGGGAAACAATACCCCGATGCATTTACATTGGCTTGTATAGATTTTTCAGGAGATTTATCAGACGAACGTATTTATAGACTTCTTCTGAATGAAGAAGTTGATTCGGAGGACAAACTAGAGTTTATTTTTAAGTCGCTTGTTGGCTTAAAAGATATTCGGGCTACAGAACTGGCAATGAAAATTGCCAAGGATGAAGGACTGAAAAATTTATGGCAGGAGGTTTTTGAATATTTGGCTACTGTCCAAAGTGAACAAATAGAGGATTTCTTTATTGACTTTCTAGTTAATGATGAAAAACTGCGACCGAAACTTACGAAAATAGCGGATAACTATTTAATGAAAAGGAGCGGGAATTGTTGATATTTAAAGAGCTTAACCAATATAAGTATCTTTTTCTGAAGAATATTCCTTGTACAAATGGAAATGAACTGACTATTTGTTTGAAGGCCGGAATAGTAAGTGAAGAAATAGAGCCCCTTGTTTTAAATGGTGTTACTATTAATGATACTCTAGACCCATATTAGAGGATAATTCTATTCTTATAAGAGTGATTTTTCCTACCTATATCGCCTATCATGTTCGCTGGGAAACATACATTATTGGAAGTGATTATGATGAATTTACGGGACAGACAGTTAGAGAGTATTTTAAATCACGTTATCTAGAATATGTGAAAGGTGATACCATAGCTTCAGATGAGTGGCCGGGAAATTTAAGACACTTTGAAATTTGTTGTGGATGGGAGATTATTGATATTATTTCTACTGATGAGCCAAAGGTTCAAATTATTAACAATGCATAATATACTGAAAATCCCACTTTTTACGACCAAAAGACAACTCCTGCTGAATTTTGTATGAATTTGGCAGGAGTTTTGAGCGTTTATAAGAATATTTAAATGTAATATTAAAAGAGGAGCCGATTGAAATGGAAAAGAAACTTAGATATAGATTAATTACAGGAAAAGATGATTCATCTTTTTGTCAAAGAATTTCATCACTATTGGATGATGGCTATGAATTGTATGGGTCACCGGCAAGTACCTTTGACGGAAAAAATGTTATTGTAGCCCAAGCAGTCATATTAAAAAATATTAAAGAATAATCACTTCAAAAGTATAGTCTTTTGTAATTAACAATAAAACTGAAATGTTTACTGTGTGGAAAATTATAAAATAAAAAGAGTTGCCTTAAAGTTCGATAAAATTTTTCAATCTATTCGTAGCATATTGAATGGAGGTCACCAGATATGAGACCGCTAGATCAAATTTTAAAAGAATATATAGAAGCATGTATAAAAGAGGAAGAATCTTTGCGTAGAGGAGACTCAAAGACTGGTAATAAACAATATCGAATTATCAACAATATTAGTCTTGATTTAAAAGCCAATCCTCAATACGGAATTGAACGTTTAATTCCATTTTTAGATCATCCAAATGCAAATGTTAGATTAACTACAGCGTTTTTCTTAATACCGATAATGCCTGAGCAAGTGAGAGCTGTTTTAGTAGAACTGTCCGCTGGTAGAGGAACTGTTGCTTTTAATGCAGAAATGATTTTATCGGAATGGGATAAGGGAAATTTGAAGTTTGATTAAATAGCTTACATTCCTGAAAAATGTATTATGTAATTGCCTGATTAAGATCAATATAGGTTTAATCTATAAGAGGTGTTTGTTTGGGGGCAGGAGAAAGTATTAGATTTGAGAGTATTGCTTATTTTTGGATGATCTATTCAATAAGAATGATTGTACAGTTTGTTTTAATAATTGATATTACTTAGAAAAGAGGGATATATTACTCACATGACAAAAGTAGCAGTAATAAAAGCCGATGCCTACGACACCAAAGTCGTAGACCAAGCCATGCAAGAATTACTCTCCCATTTGGGTGGTATAGAAAAATATATAGACCCCGGCGATAGAGTTTTAATAAAGCCAAACATGTTAGAAGCTGCGGATAAAGCGTCCGGGATAACTACTCATCCGGAGGTTGTGCGGGCTGTCATACGGGAAGTGAAAAAGGCGGGAGGAATTTCGGTTGTTGGAGATTCGCCGGGATTGGGGAGTACTTTAAGGGTAGCGGAGAAGTGTGGAATACTGGAAGTTTGTCAGCAAGAAAATGTGGAGTTGCTGGATTTTAATGAGAGTGTGGAAGTGAAATACCCACAGGGGGAGATTGTAAAGAATTTTGCATTGGCAAAGGCTTGTTTGAATGTGGACAAGGTGATATCGGTAGCAAAGATGAAGACGCATTCGTTTATGGTGGTAACGGGTGCTGTTAAAAATTTATTCGGTTTGTTTGTTGGGCATAATAAAGCACAGTTTCACCTTAGAATGAAAAAGATGAGTGACTTTGCGCATCTGTTGGTGGATTTGCAGCAATATATGAAGCCGTGTTTGGCTATTATCGATGGCATTAGCGGCATGGAAGGTGCTGGACCACGTAATGGAGACAAGATCCATTGCGGTATATTATTGGCGAGTGATAATAGTTTTGCCGTTGATTTAGTGATGGCAGATAAAATGGGATTTGCGGCAGAGCAATTACCAGTTTCAATCATTGCATTACAGCAAGGTTTGGTTCCTTCATTGTCGATGATTGATGTGGTAGGCAGTGCGAGTCAGGTGCAATTCCAATTTAAAAAACCACGTACTGTAGAAAATCTGGAGAATAGAATTCCGGGGTGGGTTGTCAGACTTGGACAGAACCAGTTGACTGCCAGGCCGCATATCAACGAACGATGTATTGGCTGCGGACGCTGTGCGGAGCATTGCCCGCCTAAGACCATTGAAATACGAAATCGTAAAGCTGTGATTGATTATCGAAATTGTATTCGTTGTTATTGCTGTCAGGAATTATGTCCAGAAAATGCAGTGGTATTAAAGGAAGGCATACTTTTGCGTCTGCTTCATCGTTTGGGGTGAACGCAGGCACTCATGGTATGTACGAAACGCATGATTTTGAATCGTAATATAAAAAGCTTGTTTTATATCTCTTAAATAAACTGAATTTATGAAAAGAAAATCCCAACTTTATTAGGTTAGTTGGGATTTTTTTTGTACATATTAAAATATAGCAATAGGATTAAAAATTATTTTATTTTTGAAAGTACATTTGAATTAAAAAGTAGTTTGCGTTATAATAATATTGTTAGAAAATTAGAACCTGGTACTAGTAACTGGTGATATTGTCGTTTAGGAGGTAGTTATGAATAACGAGTCAAAATCAAAAATAGTTGGACTAGGTGCATATTTGCCAAAGCGAAGATTAACAAATTATGATCTTGAAAAAATGGTGGATACAAGTGATGATTGGATCGTGCGTCGGACAGGTGTAAGAGAAAGACGTCTGGCAGCAAAAGACGAATTTGCCAGTGATTTAGCGATAAAAGCCGTTGCGCAATTGATAGAGAAATACAATGTTGAAATCGGTGATGTGGATATGGTGATCGTAACGACGTTTACACCAGATCATTTTACGCCGACGGTTTCTTCTTTGGTACAGGGGCATTTTGGGATAAAGAAAGCCGGGACGATGGATTTAAATGCTGCTTGCACAGGGTTTGTCTATGGTCTATGTGTAGCGGATTCATTAATTACAGCTGGTCATAGTAATAAAGTTCTAGTGATTGCTTCTGAGGTAGTATCTAAAGTAGTGGATTATTCTGATCGCAATACCTGTGTGCTTTTTGGTGATGCTGCAGTTGCTGTATTACTTGAAAGAACAAATGGAAAAGGCAATTTTCTTGCTTCTTATTTTACCTCAGATGGCAAGCAGGCACAGAATGTTACTTGCAGTAATTTAGCAGAGAAAATAAATAACCACGAGATTAAAAAAACGCGGTTATTTGAGCAAGAAGGAAAGCTCTTATATGAATATGTGATGAAAAATATTCCTGATGGTGTGAAAAATGTATTAGGGAAAAGTGGGCTGAGCTTTGATGATATCGCGTGGTTTGTTCCGCATAGTGCCAATTTACGTATGATAAAAGCGCTTTGTGATAGACTGGATTTTCCGCTGGAAAAAACTTTGATCAGTAATGAGTTTTATGGGAATACATCCTCGGCATCTATTCCGCTTGCAATGTGGATGGCACTAGAAGAAGGAAAAATCAAAGCAGGCGATAAAATGATACTATACGGATTCGGTGCCGGTCTGACACATGGTGGAGTTGTAATTGAGTGGTAGGAGTATAATAGGTGTATGTTTACGTTTACATCATGAATAAAATAGAATATAATAAGTATATACTAAATAAACCAAAAACGCCCTGCGTGAACAGGACGTTTCGGTTGAATACGAGGTTAGGTTAGCACTTTTAAGGTAAAAGCAAGTAGTGCTACTACCTTAATAAGTACCATGCCATCTATCTCAAGATCCAAATGGAACTTCATAAGGTTCACCTCCTTGTATTCAGTTTTAAGGACGTAGTTAGCGCTGCGTCCTTAATTATTATAATATAATATTGTTAATTTTTACAGCTCGGGCACCGAGCTGTTTTTTTATGAATGATTGACAGGGAAAGAATAAGTATGATTAAATGTTTAATAATATTTATTTTCCGTAAGAATTGAAAAACTGATTAGACGAGTGATAAAAATAAAGTATCTAATTTTTATCTAAGAGGAGTATAAGCGTGGAAAAACAAAGTCTTACTAAAATCTATATCATTTTATTACTAGTGCCCTTATTTTGGGGCGGGGCATTTGGTACCACAAAGCATGTTTTATCGGAGATCGCCCCGATGACGACATCCGCGCTCAGATTTATGCTTGCGGGTTTTCTTATGCTTGCATGGAGTGCTTGGCGCAAGGAGCTTGATTGGACTAGCATAAAAGAAAACTTTTTCAGTCTATTTGCCTTGGGGGCAACAGGTGTTTTTTCCTATAACTATTTTTTTGCTACGGGTCTGCAATATACATCAGCGATTACTGCGGCATTGATTATTGTCGTGAATCCTGTGTTTACCACATGCATTGCCAGTTTTTTTATGGGAGAGGCATGGAATTGGCGTACGTTAGTTGGAGCGGCAATATCGTTTATTGGTGTTTCCTTCGTCATTAGCAAAGGTGACTTGAGTATTTTGGTGGATATGTCGATTGGTACTGGTGAAGTATATTTATTTGGTTCGGTGGCAAGTTGGGTAATCTATACTTTGCTTGTAAAGAAAACTTCACGTACGATGGGAAATGGTGCAATGACTTCCGTATCAACCATGATGGGGGCTGTAATGTTGCTGTTGATTTCTATTGTAAAAGAAGATCAGTGGGGCAATGTCATGCATGTATCAAATCAAACGATGGTAGAGATTGTATATTTAGCTGTATGCAGTACAGTTTTTGCGTTCTTATTATTTAATTGGGGTGTGCAGCGTATTGGTGCGACGAAGGCAGCGGCTTATATTAACTTTACCCCGCTCAATGCGGCGTGGATTGCTGTCTTATTTTATGGAGAACAATTTTCAAGTTACCATTTGATTGGTATGGTGATAACGATTACGGGGGTATTAATTACTACGCGGAATAAAGTGCGACCCGTGGAATCTAATATGAAAGATATCGCTGTTTCGAAATCATAGAGGTCAAAATAAAAAATATTTATTTTATAAATACGTTATATTTGTAAATAAAAATTGTATACTTTAAACATAGGAAAATTCAATTGACATATATGGAACAACTTGTTAATATGAGCATAAGTATGAAAATTAAATAGACGATGGAATGATGGTTACAGGAGAGATCGTGAAATGCGACGCCGAAGGAGCAAGCGCTTTGTCAAACTCTCAGGCAAAAAGACCGTAACCGGACTGCACTCTGGAGAGAACGCTCACGTGATGAGCGTCACCGATGGGGAGCCTTTCTAGTTTAGGCAAAACTCTCAGGTACAACAGACAGAGACAAAGGTGGATTCGTCCGCCTTTGTCTCTGTCTTTATTTTTTACCCAACAATAAAAGATGGAGGAGAGGGATTATGACAGCATTACAAAAGACACCCTTATACGAGACTCATCTGGAACATGGCGGTAAAATCGTTGAATTTGGAGGTTGGCTGCTTCCCGTACAATATAGCGGGATCGTAGAAGAACATCGCGCTGTTAGAGAAAAGGCGGGACTATTTGATGTTTCCCATATGGGAGAGGTTCTTGTAAAAGGTAAGGACGCTTTAGTATTTTTGCAAAACGTAGTAACCAATGATGTAGCACGGCTTGTTTTGCATAAAATACTCTATACACCGATGTGTTATCAAGATGGTGGTATTGTGGATGATTTACTGATCTACAAACAGGCGGATGATGAATATTTATTGGTTATCAACGCCGCTAATATCGAGAAGGATTGGCAATGGCTGCTGGCAAACAAAGCGAATTTTGCTGTTGAGTTAACAAATTTATCCGCATGTACTGCACAATTAGCATTGCAAGGGCCTATGGCGCAAAAGATTTTGAGTGAATTAACAGATACGCCATTGGGAAGAATTGAATATTATTGGTTTTTACCAAAAGTCATAATTGCGGGGAAAGAAACGCTTGTATCAAGAACCGGGTATACAGGTGAGGATGGTTTCGAGATTTACTGCCAGAGTGAAGATGCCACTGCGCTGTGGGACGCGATTATGGACGCAGGAAAGCCTTATGGAATATTGCCGGCTGGATTAGGCGCGAGAGATACTTTGCGTTTCGAGGCTTGCCTGCCGTTATATGGACATGAATTATCCAAGGATATTTCACCGCTGGAAGCAGGCATTGGCATGTTTGTGAAATTAGATAAAGGTGCGTTTAACGGTAGAGATGCTTTGGCGGAGCAAAAGAAAGATGGCGTGAAACGCTGGATTGTTGGGGTTGTGATGAATGGTCGAGGCATTGCGCGGGCTGGATATCCGGTAATTGCTGAGGGCAGGTGTATTGGCACAGTTACGACAGGAAGCTATGCACCAACTATAGATAAGAATCTTGGTCTTGCTTTAGTAGATGTTGGATTTGCTAAGGTTGGTCAGCAATTTGATATAGAAATTCGCGGCAAGCATGTAGCTGCGCAGGTGATTCCTAAACCATTTTATAAAAGAGAGGGGAAATAAGGATGCATATTCCAGCAGAGCTAAAGTATTCCTGTGATCATGAATGGGTAAAAATTGAGGGGAATCGCGCAATTGTGGGCATTACCGATTATGCGCAGTCACAGCTTGGCGATGTCGTCTTTGTTGAAGTTCCGGAAGTTTATGTGGAGATTGCTGTTGGAGCGGGGTTTTCCGTCGTAGAATCCGTGAAAGCAGTATCTGATATCTATGCACCGTTGAGCGGTACGATCGTCGAGGTAAATGATGCGCTTGCTGATGCACCGGAGCTCATGAACGAGGATCCGTATGGTAAGGGCTGGCTGGCTGTAATTGAACTTGCCGATCAAAGCGAGTTAGACAATTTACTGAGCAGCGCAGCTTATGAAAAATTGCTGACGGAGGAAGATTAACATGGCTTGGAGCTATTTGCCTCATACTGATGAAGATCGCCATGCTATGCTTGCAGAAATCGGTGTGGAAGATACCGAAACATTATTTCGTGATATTCCGGAAACTTTACGATGTAAGCGTTCCTTAGATTTGCCGGCTGCACGATCGGAACCAGAGCTGGTAAGAACTTTGCAGAGCTTAGCAAAGCAAAACGCAAATCTGCAATCGTATACTTGCTTTTTGGGCGCAGGTGCATATGATCACTACATTCCGAGTGTCGTTGATCATGTCATCAGGCGTTCAGAGTTCTATACCGCTTATACACAATATCAGCCGGAAATCTCGCAGGGATATTTACAGGCATTATGGGAATATCAAACGATGATTTGTCAGTTAACCGGCATGGCAGTTTCGAATGCTTCTATGTATGACGGTGGTACTGCTTTAGCGGAAGCCGCGATGATGGCTTGTGGGGTTACGCGACGGCGTGAAATTTTGGTCGCCCGCACCGTACATCCAAATTATCGCGATGTGCTCCATACTTATGGCATGGATCGGGATGATAAAATAACGGAATTTGATTACATAGATGGCACGATTGATAAAGAAAAATGCGGGCAGCTGCTCAATAAAAATGTAGCGGCAGTGGTGATACAATCGCCAAATTTCTTTGGCTGTATTGAAGATATAAGAGAGATAGCGGCACTTGCACATGCACAGGGGGCACTGCTTATCGTAGCAGTAGATCCGATTTCCTTAGGACTGTTAGAAGCACCGGGCGTGCTTGGTGCAGATATTGTTGTTGGCGAAGGTCAGCCTTTAGGCTTGCCAGTTTCTTTTGGCGGTCCTTATTTAGGCTTTTTTGCAACGAGCGAAAAGTTGATGCGCAAGATGCCGGGGCGAATTGTCGGGCAAACGGTAGATCATGAAGGAAATCGTGGGTTTGTGCTGACTTTGCAGGCACGTGAGCAACATATTCGCAGAGAGAAGGCGACGTCCAATATCTGCTCGAATGAGGCCTTATGTGCTTTGACCGCAGCCGTGTATTTGAGTGCAGTGGGGAAAGAGGGCTTACAGCAGGTAGCCGCACTATCCTTGCAAAAAGCGCACTATGCGCAACGAGAATTAACGAAATTAAAAGGTGTGTGTACTGCCTTTGGGGCAAGTTATTTTAAGGAGTTTGTGATACAGTGTGCACACCCGATTCAGGAGATCAATGCTGCATTGCTGCAAGAAAACATCATTGGCGGGTTGGATTTGGGGCGGTATTATCCGGAACTTGAAAATTGTATGCTGCTTTGCGTAACAGAAAATAGAACACACGAAGATATCCATCGATTGGTAGAAAAATTGGGGGCGATCTTATGAGAAAAGCACAAGCCTTAATTTTTGAAACGAGTAAAACAGGTCGCTGTGCGATCGATTTGCCAAGCTGCGATGTGCCGGAAGAAGCGATCGATACACTGATTCCCAAAGAATTTCTTCGCGCGGAGCCTGCACCTCTGCCTGAACTTAGTCAGCTGGATTTAATGCGCCATTATACGGCGTTATCAGGGCGTAATTTTGGTGTGGATTCTGGATTTTATCCGTTGGGTTCGTGTACGATGAAATATAATCCGAAAGTCAATGAAGATGTTTGTCGGTATGCCGGTTTTGCTTCTTTACATCCTTTGCAACAGCCTGAAAGTGTGCAAGGTGCACTTAAAATCCTGTATGATATGCAGCAATATCTTGCCGAGATTGCGGGAATGGATGCGGTAACGATGCAACCAGTTGCCGGTGCGCATGGTGAATTGACAGGGCTTAAACTGATTTGCGCCTATCATCGATATCGAGGACAGGATCGGACGAAGGTGATCGTACCGGATTCGGCGCATGGTACCAATCCAGCTTCGGCTGCGGTATGCGGACTTGAAATTGTGGAAATCAAATCATGTGCAGATGGATCCATTGATGTAGATGCACTTCGAGCAGCCGTTGGTTCGGATACGGCGGCACTTATGCTGACGAATCCGAGTACGTTAGGTCTATTTGAAACGAAAATCAGTGAAATCGCTGATATCGTACATGAGGCAGGCGGACTTTTATATTATGATGGTGCGAATGCCAATGCGATTATGGGAATCGTCAGACCGGGAGATATGGGGTTTGATGTAGTGCATTTTAATTTACATAAGACTTTTGGCACACCACATGGCGGTGGCGGACCGGGGGCGGGCGCTGTTGGTGTCAAAAAGAGCTTGACTCCGTTTTTACCGGTGCCGATGATTACATGGGATGGCAGCCAGTATCTATTAGAGGAAAAACGACCGCTTTCAATTGGAAAGGTACATTCTTTTTATGGAAATTTTGGTGTGATTGTACGCGCGTATGCGTATATCCTTGCTTTGGGCGCAGAGGGTTTGCGGCAAGCCAGTCTGGATGCTGTCATGAATGCGAACTATTGTCAGCAAAAGTTAAAAGGCGCGTATGATGCACCGTTTGAGCGTTTCTGTATGCATGAATGTATTTTGACATCGAAAAAACAGCAGCAATATGGTTTACATACATTAGACCTTGCCAAACGTTTACTCGATTATGGCTATCATCCGCCAACGATTTATTTTCCGTTGATTGTTGAGGAAGCGATGATGATCGAGCCGACGGATACGGAAAGCAAGGAAACTCTGGATGCGTTTATCGACGTGATGCTGAAGATTGCCCAAGAGGCTGAAACGAATGCAGCCGAGATCCAAAGTGCACCGCATACAACGGTCGTTGGACGATTGGATGAAACGCTGGCCGCGCGAAAACCGGTGGTAAGATGGCGGGGATAATCTGTTTCAGCTATCCAAATCAGACAAAGTCGGTCAGTGTCACTGCGCAGGAATGCGCGCAGGATTGTGCGCATTGCGGGGGGCATTATCTAAAACAAATGCTGCCGATTTCGGCAATTGAGGCAAGCGATGCCAAAAGTTTTTTAATTAGTGGAGGCTGCGAAGCGGGCGGTCGTGTTCCAATTGGTGCGCATATGAAAGAATTGAAAGCAGCTAAGAAAGGCAGACGTTACAACCTTCATGTAGGCTTAATCAATCAAAAAGAAATTGATCAAATCGCGGAGATCGCAGATTTTGTTTCTTTTGATTTTGTAGGTGATCAGGAGACGATTCGTGAGGTATTCGGCTTGCAAAAAAATGTGGAAGATTATATGCACTGCTATCAGGCCCTTAGGCAGAAGGTCAACGTCATGCCGCATATTTGCATTGGACTGCATGGTGGCGAGATTAAAGGAGAATATAAGGCACTCGAACTTTTGCAAAAGCTCGGAATGGATGGCTTGACGTTCATCATTTTCACTCCTACGCGCGGTACGCAATATGCAGATCGTTTGCCGCCTAAAATGGAAGAGGTCGTCAAGTTACTAAAGTGGGCACGGCGAACTTGTCCGGAAATTCCTATCCACTTGGGCTGTATGCGTCCAGGTGGACGTTATCGGAATGAGATTGACCAATGGGCAGTAAAAATCGGTTTGGATACGATTGTGAATCCTACGCCCAAAGCAGTAGAATTGGCGAAAACATTGGGGCTGACAATTCATCGCAGTGAGGAGTGCTGTGTATTATGAATGTTTGGAAGTTATCGGCGGGGACGGCGTGTGTGATCGGTAAGAAAAAAATGAAGGCAAAAGATTTGCCGACCACTGCGTATATTATGCTCGGAGAAAAGTGTAAAAATCATTGTCGATTTTGTGCGCAGTCGCAGGAAAGCACTGCACGAACCAATCTGCTTTCCCGGATCACCTGGCCGTCTGTTGCTTGTGAAGAGGCGGTGCAGGGGATTGCAAGTGAACATCAGGCAGGCAGGATCAAACGTGCTTGTTTGCAGATTGTTGACAGTGAGCATAGCTGGGGTGAAACGATGCAAGCTTTAGATGCACTGCATCATCACAGTAAAATTCCGATTTGTGTTTCGAGTCATTTGGATACCGTAGAACAGGCAAAAGAACTTGTGGAAAACGGTGCGCAAAGAATTTGTATTGCGCTCGATGCGGCTACACCGGAAGTATATGAGAAAGTGAAAACAGGGGATTGGTCTGCGAAATGGAACTTGCTATGTGCATGTGCAAAAGCATTGCCGGGGCGTGTTACGACACATCTTATCGTAGGCTTGGGTGAAACCGAGCAAGAGATGACTGAGAGAATTTTGCGCTGTATCGAGCGGGGCATTTGCGTTGGTTTATTTGCTTTCACTCCAATTCGTGGCACAGCTTTAGCCGATGCGTTGCCGCCAACGATTGGGCAATATCGGCGGATACAAATTGCACATGCAATACTAAAACATGGTGATAAGCAAGATCGAATTGTATATCAAAATGGCCGAATCACTGCATTCCAGTTGCCAATTGCAAAATTATTGCAGGTGCTAAAGAATGGGCAGGCCTTTCAAACCAGTGGTTGCGCGGATTGTAACCGTCCCTACTATAATGAACGGCCTGGCGGAGTACTTTATAACTATCCGCGACCGCTCACCCAGACCGAAGTAGAGCAGGCGATTGCAGAGAGTGAGATTGTGAGGGGAGAGGCGTATGAAGTGGCGCGTCATACATAGCGGCATTGCAGATGCTGCAACCAATATGGCGGTAGACGAAGCGATTTTATCCGCCCACATTGCCGGTAAAGTACCGCCAACCCTTAGGTTTTATGGTTGGCAACCTGCCGCTGTGAGTTTAGGTTACTTTCAACGTGCAATGTCAGAAATTGATTTAACAAAATGCAAAGAGGCAAACATTGATGTAGTGCGCAGATTGACCGGCGGCAGAGCCGTACTGCATGATGCGGAATTGACCTATAGTATTGTGGTTCATGAAGATGCACCGCATATTCCAAAAACAATTACAGCTTCTTATTGCTATTTAAGTAAAGGCTTGCTCGTTGGTCTCGAAAAACTTGGCATTACAGCAGAAATGACCGTGCCAACGGCGGCATATGGGCAGAAAAAAAAGCAGGCTGTATCAGCGGCTTGTTTTGATGCACCCTCCTATTACGAACTTACCGTAGCAGGACGGAAGCTTGTAGGTAGCGCGCAGGTTCGGAAAAACGGCGTTATTTTACAACATGGTTCGTTACTATTGCGATTTTCTGCTGAGAAATTTGTAGATGTATTAAAGAATATGACGCCGGAGAAAAAGGTGCAGATGATAGAGCTATTAAATTGCAGAGCTACTTCCATTGAAGAAATTCTGAAACGACCCATTACTTGGCAAGAGGTATGCAGACCTATGCCGGAAGCTTTTGCAACCGCTTTAGATATAGATTTGGTGGAAGACCAGCTTACAGCAGAAGAAACGGATATTTGCAATCAGCTTGCAGCAGAAAAATACAGTCAGGATGCCTGGAATAGACAGCGTTGATAAGAAAACAGCGGGGAGGAAGGAATATGCGATATGACGTAGCTGTCGTTGGTGGCGGGCCGGGAGGCTATGTTGCAGCCATACGAGCGGCACAGCTGGGCGGCAAGGTTCTGCTGGTTGAAAAAGATCAATTGGGCGGCGTTTGTTTGCAGCACGGTTGCATCCCAACCAAAACTTTATTAAACAGTGCGCAAAAATGGCAGGAGCTTAAAATTTGTGCGGAATTTGGGCTGAAGGCAGAGCAGATCAGTTTTAATTTTGCAGCAGTCATGGAGCGGAAAAATCAAGTGATTCATCAGATGCAAAGCGGAATTGCTCAGCTGATCAAAAGCAATCAGATTGACTGCATCACGGGTACGGCAAAATTTCAAAGTGCAAATCGGTTATGCGTAGAGCAGGCAGAAGGCGAGATAAACTATGAGGCGAACAAGATGATCATTGCGACGGGATCGCAGCCAATGCGTTTGCCGATTGCGGGAATGGATTTGCCCGGCGTCATCGACAGCAATCAATTGCTCGCAATGACGCAGCTCCCTAAAAGTATGCTCGTGATGGGGGCTGGCGCAGTAGGGATTGAATTTGCGGCAATATTGCAGGCGTTTGGTTGTGAAGTTACCGTGGTCGAATTATTGCCAACGATTTTACCGAGTGCAGATCAGGATATCATCAAACGCGCAGGATTGTTGCTGCGTAAGCAGGGTATCAGGATGATGACAAAAAGCAAAGTGCTGCAGATTGAAGAAAGCGAAGCTGGTATGAATGTCAGTTTAGATACTGACAAGGGCATGCAGCAAATTGTTGTTGAAAAAGTGTTAGCGGCGACTGGACGCCAAGCTGTGACCACGGGTTTTGGTCTTGAACATACAGACGTTATCTATACCCGTAAAGGTATCGGTGTCAATGAAAAGATGGAGACCAATGTTTCCGGTATTTATGCGATTGGTGATGTGACAGGGCAATATATGCTTGCGCATGTTGCATCAGCCGAAGGTCTGGTTGCAGCTGAGAATGCAATGGGAATCGACAGCAAAATGGACTATGATGCTGTGCCGGCCTGTGTCTTTACAACCCCGGAAATTGCGATGGTCGGTCTTACGGAGCAGGCAGCAGCAGAGCGAAATATTTCGGTCAAAGTCAGCAAGTTTAACTTCGCCGGCAATGGCAAGGCCGTTTCCATGGGAGAACCGGATGGTCTGGTCAAAATCATTGTCAATGCTGACGATGATAAGGTCATCGGCCTGCACATCCTCGGCGCCCACGCCAGTGATCTCATCATGGAAGGTACAATCGCCATCCGTAATGGCTTAAAGGCAGAGGATATTGCAAAGACGATTCATCCACATCCGAGTTTATCTGAGGCAGTGATGGAAAGCGCCCATGGAATAGATGGCATGATGATTCATCAAGTGGTGCTTAAGGGGCGGAAGTTAGGAACTAGGTAGATTGATAAAAGTATAAATAGAACTCCTGTAAAATTTTGTTGATTTAGCAGGAGTTCTATTGCTTTGAGAGAAATCTTATTTATTAAGATGCATCATAAATATTAAATGGCTCGTTAAAACTATCCCCATGATGCTAGAATAAAAAATTTTAAGATAAATTGAGAAAGTAATCCAGAAAATATAAAATGGAATGATAAAGAATCGTTTTATATTTTTATTTGACATCGTACCTATAAATTTAACAAAAAAGATGTATTTTTTTCTTTGATGGAATATGATATAAGGTAAGAGACTGTGCAAGTAAATTTTTCATAGATAGAGATTATTTTGGAGGTTTAGCGATGAACAGTACAATAAAATCAATGCAAAATCATAGATCTATTCGAAAGTATTTGGACAAAGATATACCATCTGAGATGCTTGAAGCAATTTTAGTATCAGCGCAGGCTATGCCTACATCTATTAATGGGCAGCAGTTATCAATTATTGTGGTGAAGGATAAAGAGAAGAAAGCTAAAATAGCAGAAATGACGGGAAACCAAAAATGGATTGCTGAAGCACCTGTGTTTTTGGTTTTCGTTGCTGATTTTTATAAAACAGGTATTGCAGGCGAGAAAAATGGAAAACCGCAAATTATTCATGAAAGCATCGAAGGAACAATGGTCGGGACGTTTGACTGTGGGCTTGCTATGGGCGGTGCGATTGTGGCGGCAGAGTCGATGGGACTTGGCATTGTACCGATTGGTGCAATTCGAAAAGATCCGGAAGGAATGATTCGTCTGTTGAATTTACCGGCGCATACATTTCCGGTAGTTGGACTTGTCGTAGGGTATCCTGCCGGTTCGTCAGAGAAAAAACCACGGATGCCATTGCAGGTCTTTGCGCATCATGAAACTTATCAGAGAGAAAAGATGAAACAGGCAATTGACGACTATGATGTGCGCATGACGGCGTATTATAGAGATCGCGAAGATAGCGGTATAAGTGCAGCGAAAGATACAAATTGGAGCAGCCAAGTTGCAGATGCTTATAAACAAGTGTATTTTCCGGCAGTATATCCCGCATTGATTAAGCAAGGTTTTACAAATGATAAATAAGGATACTGATGACCTGGAATAGATTGATACACAAAAAAATATGACACTGATGAAGTCTCATATCTTATAGATGGGATAGTCTATAGTTGTAAAAAAATACTTTCGTGAGAACCGTTTTAGATAATGAAAGAATAAAAAAGAAGAAGCCGCTTGTAAATTTCCTAATCGAATTTACAAGCGGCTTCTTCTTTTTTAGGAGTTGCATGAAGTACATTATTTTTCATTGAAAGTAATAAATTCAATTGTTCAAGCAGACTGCCGCCCCGAGTAAGAAAACGTTGCCCATTTTATCAAAAAATTTTTCGAAAAACTCTAATTCCTTGAGACGAAAAAGCGTTTGATTTTCTTCTATAAGTTTGGCTGTATTTAATAGGCCTCTGGTGGAAGCGGTCTCTTCTCTGTGTAATTACATTTGCTAAGGTTAAAATAGTCATATTGAGATCATATAAAGAAGGTATAATAAATTATGTGCAAGTATATTTGAGTGAAAAAAGCGTGAAGGGAGCCATGATATGTTTCATATACTTGTTGTTGAAGATGGTATTAATATAAGAAAACTTATGACTGCCTATTTAGAACGGGCAGGATATAGTGTGTATCAAGCGGAGAATGGAATGAAGGCATTAGAGGCTCTAGAATTACACCATATTGATTTGATTATATGTGATATTATGATGCCACATTTAAATGGATATGAATTAACGAAAAGTCTGAGAGAAGCAAATTTTAATATTCCGATACTCATTGTAACGGCAAAGGAAAGTTTTGAGGACAAAGAGAAAGGCTTTCTTGTCGGTGCAGATGATTATATGGTAAAACCGATTCATATGGACGAGATGCTCTTACGTGTAGCAGCCTTGTTAAGGAGAGCAAAAATTTCCACTGAACATATTATTAGGCTGGGGGATGTCGTGCTAAACTATGATGCGCTTTCCGTAACGACAAAAGATAATGTCTTTGTATTACCCAAAAAAGAATTTTATTTACTTTTTAAACTATTGAGTTACCCAAAGCAAATTTTCACCCGGCAACAATTATTGGACGAGATATGGGGAATGGATACAGAGGTGGATGAGCGTACAGTTGATAGCCATATAAAAAAACTTCGCAAAAAATTTGAGGATGTCCAAGCGTTTAAGATTATTACAATCAGAGGGTTGGGCTATAAAGTGGAGAAAAATGTATGAAAACGATATTTAAATCTATAAGGGCAAAGCTTACGATGATATTTATTGGCATTTTGCTTTTTTCCTGTTTGGTTTCTTTAGGCGTGATTATTGCTGTAACGCCGACTCTATCTGAAATGATGTCAATGGACAGCAGTCGTGGGGTAATTGTGATTTTATGTCTTACGATATTGTTGTGTGCTGGTGTAGGCTCAATTCTTATGGTATTTGCATCAAAATATATTTCTGAGCCGATAAAAATAATCAGCAATCATACGAAAGAGATTGCTAAAGGAAATTTTGCGGTGCAGATTGCGTATGAAAGCCAGGATGAGATAGGGATATTAGCACAAAATTTTAATTTAATGGTCAGAGAATTAAATAATATGGAATATTTGCGAAAAGATTTTATGAGCAATGTATCACATGAATTTAAAACACCGATTTCGTCTATTCAAGGATTTGCAGAATTAATAAAAAAGAATGATCTGCCTAAAGAGATATTCGATGAATATACGGATATCATCATTCAAGAATCGAAAAGACTGATCCATTTATCTGGTAATATGCTAAGGTTATCAAGGTTAGATCATCAACTGATACAAAATAAAAAAATATATTTTTCGTTGGATGAACAGATAAGAAAGACCTTGCTTCTTCTTGAAGAATGTTGGTCTGATAAAAATATTGAATTGGAAATTTGTTTAGCAAAGATACGGTACGAGGGTGACGAAGAACTGCTTCAGCAAATATGGATAAATTTAATAGGAAATGCAATCAAGTTTTCAAAAAATTATGGAACGATCTATGTATCGCTTAAGGATTCAATCAATACGGTTATTGTTGAGATAAAAGACGAAGGGATAGGGATTCCTATGAGTATTCAACCTCGTATTTTTGAAAAATTTTATAAAGGAGATTCTTCACGCTCAGAAGCAGGGAATGGGTTAGGTTTAGCGATTGTAAGAAAGATCGTTGAAATTTGTAATGGATCTATTATCTTTCAAAGTACCGAAGGAAAGGGAACTTGTTTTACAGTCACACTTCCGAAGTAAACGATGCGATTAGGACACATTGAGATCATATTGGTAGTATATATTGATTTAGGTAAGGAAACTTGGCTAGTTGTTTAGAAGCGATAGTCAAAGTTTAGATACTTACTTGTGTAATGAAAATATTATAAGGAGGCATATTCGATGATTGACGCAAATGTTATTGAAGCTTTTCATCTTATGTGGGGGAAATTCCCTGAGCCAGTTATGCTAGTTCATAAAAAAAGAGATATATTAGCAGTTAATGAGACTTGCAGTAAGGTAGGCGGTGTTGCAGGAATTAAATGTACTTCGATTGGAACACCAGAACAGCACAAAGGGTGTCGTGCAAATCAAGCGCTGGCATCTCAAAAAGCAACATATTGTAAAAGCGAAACGCAAGGCAGAACAATTATTGGTTATTGGATTCCGGTAGAAGGATATCCGGAAATTTATATTCATTTTGGTGTTGGTACAATGATTAACTATGATGATTTTAGTGTGATTTCTTAGTAGCAAATGACACAGAATATATGGTTTTGCCTGAAAAGCTTAACGATGAGGCAGTAGAAGAACTTCTTATCTATATTTATGAAAAAATACTTTCGAGAAAGCCGTTTTAGGTATTGAAAGAATAAAAAAGACGAAGCCGCTTGTAAATTTTCTAATCGAATTTACAAGCGGCTTTGTCTTATATAAGAGTTGTGTGAAATACATTATTTTTTCGTTGAAAGCAATAATTATATAATACTGGTCAAATTATTTTCAGAAAGGTATAATATAAATAAAGTATTGGCATTTTTTAACTAAAAGTAATGGATATATTAAATAATAGCGTGGATTTGCAAGGAAAGAGCTTGGTGAATAGCGTTCCTGCTCAGTATATTTACCAGAAAAAGGAGAGTGTGTGATGATGGATGAAACAATTTCAAAAGTATTGCTAAACGATGGTCTTGAGATCCCTGCCATTGGCTTTGGAACCTATAAGCTAAATGGTAGGGATGGAGTAAATGCAATTAAAAATGCAATTGATATAGGCTATCGATTGCTTGATACTGCATTTAACTATGAAAATGAGGGAGCGGTAGGAGAAGCTGTTCGCCAAAGTTCAATACCAAGAGAAGAATTGTTAATTTGCTCTAAACTGCCGGGGCGTCATCATGCTTATAAGGAAGCGATACAGACGATTCAGGAGTCACTTTATAGAGGAGGCCTGGAATATTACGATCTATATTTGATTCACTGGCCAAATCCCAGAGTGAATTTGTATGTTGAGGCTTGGCAAGCTTTAATAGAGGCACAGAAACAGGGGTTAATTCGGTCTATCGGCGTTTGTAATTTTCTACCGGAACATATTGATCGGCTAATAAAAGAAACTGGTGTAAAGCCGAGCATGAATCAAATTGAGCTTTATCCTTATTTTAATCAGGAAGAACAGCACCGTTGGCATAGGGAGCAGGGCATTGTAACAGAATCTTGGAGCCCTTTAGGACGGGGAAACAGCATATTGGAAAATAAAAAAATTGCTGACATTGCCAAAGCGCATCAAAAATCTATCTCTCAAGTAATTTTGCGTTGGCATATACAGCTTGGGGCGATTCCGATTCCAAAAGCATCTTCGCAAAAACATCAGCGTGAGAATTTAGATATTTTTGATTTTAAATTGACAGAAGCAGAAATGAACGTCATTTCTGGGCTCACCAGTGAAACAGGTCGTACACATAATCAAGACCCGAGAACATACGAAGAATTTTAAAATATTGATAGGAAAAAGGCAGAAGCTTTTTGAGATTTCTGCCTTTTTCTTGTTACTATATTAAGGAGGTTAATAAAATTAAGAAACTAAAAAGCAAATTGAAGCTTTTATCACCGGATATCCCGAAAGAATTGGAGCAGCTTGTTCTGAAAGATAGGAAGATCTGCAATGAGGATTATTTTGAAATTGGAAGTATTGGTGATTGTATAATTGAAGAACAAGCAGCAGAGCGGGTTGTTTTTAATAAAATAATCTTTGAAAACGTAACGTTTCAACAAATTGATTTTAATAAACTAGAATTGCTCAATGTTATTTTTAAAAAATGTGATTTATCGAATATAGATTTCGATGAAGCAATTTTGCATCGAGTTGAAATGATTGACTGCAAAATTATGGGGATCAATCTAACGTCAGCAACAATGCGGAGCGTACTATTTGATCACTGTTATGGGGACTATGCTAACTTTCGTAGTGCGGATTGTAAACAGGTAAAGTTTCAACAGTGTTCATTAGCAAATGCTGATTTTTCTATGTCAACCTTATTTAATGTTGAATTTTCTGATTCAAACTTAGAGAAGATGCAATTATCAGGGACTAAACTTGCTGGCATTGATTTAAGTAGTTGTGAATTTAGCCAGATTGGTGTTACCAAGGAAGATGCGAAAGGATGCATTATTTCATCTGAGCAAGCAATTGGCTTTGCAAGGCTGTTTGGACTCATTGTTAACGAATAAAGTAGGTGAAGCTACGTACTGAACTTTAATTCTAATGCATGGCTGTATTTCAAATATTTAAGTGTGACTATACTTTAGTGTAGATGGAGGCGATTCGTATGGTTCACTATAGAAAGTATTGGGTTATGGGTTTAATTTTGTTCGTAACGATTCTTTGTATTGGCTATGTAGTTGGACAGCGAGAAAATACACTAGCGCAGGGCGATATGGTCATTCGAAAAGATGCTGAAAATAAATCTCATCTGCCTAAAAGTTTTCGAATGTTAGAAAATCTAAAAGCTTCTGGAAGTGCACAATATTCGGCAGAAAGTTTAGCTTACATGAAAGGCTTTTTGCCGCGGGAACATGTGATTTTGGTAGATCTTCGGCAAGAATCACATGGTTTTGTAAATGGGATACCGGTTAGTTGGTATAAAGATCGCAATTGGGCGAATCTCGGAAAACCTGTTGAGGAAGTACAAAAGGACGAGCAGCTACGGTTAGCGGATACAAAAAAACGTGGTGAGATCCAGATGTCTGCTGATGTAAAAAAAGAGAAAAAAATAGAGACGGCATCGAAAAAAGCGGAAGTGGTCAGTGTTAACGATGTCTATACAGAAGAAACATTGGCAGAACAGATGGGTTTTGGTTATGTTCGGTTGGCAATTACAGATCACCGACGTCCTTCCGATATGGATGTTGATGCGTTTATAGAGTTCATTCGGACTCTTCCTCCAAGCACTTGGTTGCATTTTCATTGTGAAGCAGGCCATGGTCGGACGACGACCTTTTTGACGATGTATGATATGATGCTGCATGCTAAGGAAGAATCCTTAGAATCGATTGTTGCGCGTCAGTATGAGGCTGGCGGAATCAATTTGTTTTCACTGCATAAAAAAGATTGGCGAATTCAGTATGATGAAGAACGTGAGAAATTTATTGAAAATTTTTATCAGTATTGCCTGCAAAATCATGATGCATATGCGACTTCATGGTCAAACTGGGTGAAAAAGATGAATACATGAAAAAAAGTCTGACAGCAATAGCATTTGACTGCTGGACTATATTGTAATAAAATCAGAATATTAGGTATATATTGTATCTATTTATTATGAAAGATATGAATAAAGTCTTAGGAGTTTCAGATGAAAAATAATGTCTTAAAAAGAATCAAAGAGGGTGCGATTGTTTTATCACCAAAACAAATGCATTTGGCAAATTATATCCTAAATAATTATAAAGAAGTATCTTTTATGAGTTCTGCAGAAGTGGCGAGAGCCGCAGGCGTAAGTGAGTCTACAGTGATCAGATTGGCGATGTCTTTGGGGTATTCTGGATATTCTACTTTCCAAGATTCATTACAGGAATTTATTCAAAAAGAAATTTCTACATTGGACAGATTTGCAGTACCGGAAGTTTCTGATGAAGGTACAATATATCAAAAAGTATTTGTAAAAGAAGTGAACATAATCAATAAGGTCTTGAAAGATTTGGACAAGAAAAAATTTGATCTGTTGATTCGTTTATTGAACCAAAAAGAAAAAATGATTGTCCTTGGTTTACAGGGAACGAGTTGTTTGGCGGAGTATGCGAGTTATAGTTTTAATAAAATTCGGCCAAATGTATTTAAATTTTGTGATGTTGATGAATATGCAGACAGCTTTTTTAACTCAGTTGACAATAATACGGTAGCTTTAATTTTTTGTTTTACGAGATATCCGAAAAAAACGATTTCTGCAATGGAAATTTTTAAAAAAAGAGGTATCCCGATGATTGTGATTACAGATAGTGTTGTTTCACCGGCAATTAGTTTTGCAGATCATTTAGTCACGATACCACAAAAAAATTCCTTTATCGATTGTTATGCTGCTGCTATGTGTTTAATCAATGCAATTTGTATGGGGACGGCATATAAAGAACAAGAAAAAACGTATGCTTATTTAGAGCAATTTGAGCAGTATGCGAAGGAAAATAATATATTTTTACATTGGGCCCCATTGTCTAAACACATTTTTCCAACGATAGAGACGAAGTAAATGAAGCTTGAGAATAAGTTTTTATAATAAAAAATAACTTTACATAATTAATAGATTGATTTTGTCTTGGTCATTTTGATGCGTGGATTGTTGGCATCAAAATGACCTTTTTTGATTCAGAAAATATATAAACGAGACTTCATTCAGATGAAAATATTAGAGCGGGTTATGTCATCGGATAAATAAAAATAATTATATTATAAATTTTATTGACAAAATTAAAAAGTGAAGGTATATTTAGAATAAACTGAAAATTAAAAAAGAGGAGATCAAATCAGTTCCATGTTGGAGTATTATTTGATTGAAAAGGAGAAGTGTCTATGTAAAATGAAGGATTTTATTCATCAAAAATTAAATGAAAAATTTACTATCTTCAAATAGTAAATTATTTTTTTCGTTTAGAAGAAGTGTTTCATTCATATTATAGTTGCTGAAGTAAAATATTCTTTTGCGATTGCTTAGGATTTTAGAAAGGGAGGATTCATATGTTTTGGATTGAGTTGGCTGTTGTTATCGGAATGCTGTTTTTTGCTGTACGGTATGGTGGAATATTTTTAGGAATGGCTGGAGGCGCAAGCTTGGCTATTCTAGTATTTGTTTTTCAATTGAAACCCGCTCTCCCTCCGATTGATGTAATGCTAATTATCATTGCCGTTGTTGTAATGACGGCTTCCCTGCAGGCAGCAGGTGGGATGGATTATTTGATTTCACTTGCGGAAAAATTGTTAAGAAAAAATCCTAAAAACATAAGTTTTATTGCACCGATGGTTAGTTATCTATTTACGCTGATGGCTGGAACAGGAAATGTGGTGTTTAGCATTATTCCCGTTATTGCAGAAGTTTCAAGGCAAGCTGGTGTTCGTCCAGAAAGGCCTTTATCAATATCCGTAATTGCATCGCAGCAGGCGATTACAGCGTGTCCAATTTCTGCAGCTACAGTTGCTATGGTAGGTCTTCTATCTCCTTATGATATTACGCTTGTAGACATCCTCATGATCTGTATTCCATCTACTTTATTAGGGGTTTTAGGTGGTGCGCTCTATGCGAGTCGTATGGGAAAAGATTTAGATCAGGATGAAGAATATTTGGCACGGGTGAAAAAAGGTGAAGCAACTCCTATTGAAGAAAAAGCAGGCGAAGTTGAGGTGAAACAATTTGATACCGGAGCGAAATTATCTGTTGGCATTTTTTTAATTTCGGCGATATTGGTCGTTCTTTTTGGCATGTTTCCAGCATTACGTCCCGCTTTTGAAGAAGGCGGGAAAATGGTGCCATTCTCAATGACGAATACGATTGAAATCGTCATGATGGTGATGGCAGCACTTATGGTTGTAGTTTGTCGGATCAAAACAGATAGAATTATTGAAATGTCTGTATTTAAGTCAGGAATGATGGGCGTATTTTGTATCTTTGGTTTAGCATGGGCTGGAGATACACTGGTAGCAAATAACCTTGATTTTATAAAAAGTGGTGTGCAGGGAGTTGTACAAACAGCGCCGTGGGTTTTCGCAGTTGCACTGTTTGCAGTTTCAGTTTTAATTTTGAGCCAGGCTGCAACAGTAAGAGCTTTGATGCCACTTGGTCTTGCTTTAGGAATACCAGCACCACTTCTCATAGGGATGTTTCCGGCAGTGAATGGATATTTCTTCATCCCTAGTTATGCAACATTGATTGCTGGAATAGCCTTTGACAGAACAAAAACGACAAGTATTGGAAAGTACATTTTTAATCATAGTTACATGATACCTGGTTTAATTACCACGGTGCTTAGCATTAGTATTGGTTTATTAATAGCAAAATCAATTTTTTAGAGAAGGGTGATTTTAATGAGATTAGAACATGATTGTATTGGGGAAATGGAAATTGAAGATGAACTGTATTATGGGATTCAAACGGAACGTGCCAGAAACAACTTTGCTGTATCAAATACGACCTATGAATCATATCCAGTTTATTTGAGGTCGATTGCATATTTAAAAATTGCGGCAGCAAGAGCAAATAAAGAAATTGGTGCATTGCCGGCAGAGCTTGCGGATGCAATTTGCCAGGCTGCAGAAGAAGTAATTCAAGGGAAACTCCAGGGGATGTTCCCAGTGGATGTTTTTAGCGGGGGAACTTCGGTGAATATGAATGTCAATGAAGTTATTGCGAATCGAGCCAATGAAATTCTTACAGGCCATAAAGGATATGAAAAAGTTCATCCAAATACACACGTGAATATGGGACAATCAACAAATGATGTGATTCCAGCTGCCATTGAGATTAGCTGCTATTATTATTTTGAAGATCTTATCAAAGAATTAGAACAATTATTAACAGTTTTAGATGAAAAGAAAAAAGCATTTGCCGATGTTGTCAAAATTGCGCGGACTTGTCTTCAAGATGCTGTTCCAATCACATTAGGACAAGAGTTTTCTGGATACTATAGTTTAATTCATCGGCAAATTGATCTTTGTAAGAAAGCACAAAATACCTGTACGCATCTTTCGTTTGGCGGCAGCGCAGTGGGGACTTGTATTGGTACGTTTCCAGGATATTTAGAAGCAGTATATCGGCATCTGGAAAAAGTAACTGGAATTCCTGTGAAATGTCGTGAGAATATTATTGATGGCTATCAGAATGACGATGGATTTCTTATGGTTTCAGCTACATTAAAAAGTGTGGCGACCAGTATCAGCAAAATGTCGCGTGATTTCAGATTAATGTCATCTGGCCCACGGGCAGGATTGAGTGAGATTAACCTTCCTTCTTTACAGCCGGGATCATCCATTATGCCGGGGAAAATTAATCCTGTGATTCCTGAAATGATGATTCATATTTGTTATCAAGTCTGCGGAAATGACTTGGCAGTTACGATGTCAGTTGAAGCTGGAGAATTGGATCTTAACGTTTGGGATGCTCCGCTTCGTAAATGTATACAAGAATCATTTATTCTTCTAACAAATGGTTTACATTTATTTACGAATAAATGTGTAAAGGGAATCACTGCAAATGAAAAAAATTGCCGCTCTTATGCGGAGCGGTCTTTAGCAAATGCAACGATTCTTGCAGCTATTTATGGATATGAAAAAGGGACTGCTATAGTGAAAGAAGCCTACCAGAACAATGAATCTATCAAAGAAACTGCAATTAGAAATCAGATCCTCTCTCCAGAAGAAGCAGAGATTGTACTAGATCCAATGCTTTTAACAGATCAGGTAAAGTGCAGTGAAATAGTAGAAAAGTATAAAGAAAAAATAAAAGTTACTAAATGATAAAAAGTAGTATGCAAAGGTTGGAGAAGTCGTAAATTTGACATAAAGCAACTTAACTTTAGGATAAGGAGATTTTCATTATGCGAGATAGAATCAAAACGGAATTATTGGATTATTTCAAAGATGAAGTAATCTATCCTGGAATTGTCCAAGAGTATAAAATTGGTTTTCATGAAATGATTTTATTGAACAAGGCATATGCCATTATGCTAGTAAAAGAAAAAATATTGGATGCAAAGCAAGGCAAGTTAATTCTTCAAGGTTTAACAAAAGTTCACAAAAACTTAAAGCCAGAGGATCTGGATGGAAAATATGAAGAACTTTATTTCAATGTTGAGCAGGCGCTTGTGAAGGAAATAGGGATTAAAGTTGCAGGGAAACTTCATGCAGGGAGAAGTCGAAACGATATTTATGCAACGCTTTGGCGAATGGAAATAAGAAAATCGGTTTGGGATATTTTAAAGCAGATCATTGCGTTGAAAACCGTGATTTTAAAAAAAGCCTCGGAAAATATAGAAACTATATTAACGGGATATACACATACGCAGCCGGCACAACCGATTACACTTGCCTTTTATTATATGGCAGTTTTTCAGGTGCTAAATCGTGATTTTATGAGAGTGAAAAATGGTTATGAAAGAACGAATTTATCTCCTTATGGGGCTGCAGCTCTTGCGGGGACAGGCTTTCCGATTGATCGTCAAAGATTAAGTGATTTACTTGGTTTTGATCAGGTCTTAACAAATGCATTAGACTGCGTTGGATCAAGAGATTATTTATTGGAAATAGAATCAGCATTGGCGATTATGATGACGAATGTTAGTAGAATCGCACAGGATCATTACTTGTGGGCTACAAATGAATTTGATTTATTGGATATTGATGGCTCACTTACAGTTTGCAGCAGTATCATGCCGCAAAAGAAAAATCCTGTTTCGCTGGAATACGTACGGGCAAAAGCTTCTCATATGGTAGGATCCCTAGTATCGAGTTTCTGTGTTTTGAAAAATACGCCATTTTCATTATGTATGGATTTATTTGAAACGCACGGTGACTATTGGAATGCGCACAAAGAAGTTATGCATAGTTTAGGGTTGTTAAAGGAAACGATACAACATTCACAATTGAAGAAAGAAATTGCTTATAAAAAGACACAAGAAAATTTTTCAACAGTTACGGCGCTTGCTGATTATCTGGTTGGAAAGTTTGATATATCTTTTGTTGAAGCGCACGATATTGTGGGAGGCATGGTTGCAGAAGTAATAGAGCAGGGAGCCTCTGTAAGTGGAATGGATAGCATGCTTCTTGAAAAATACTCAAAAGAAATTTTAGGAAATGCACTTGTGTTAAGTTCAGAAGAGATTGAAAGTGTTTTAGAACCTTCTAAAAATATTCAATCTAAAACGAGTTTGGGCAGTCCGAGCAAAACTTCTGTTGAAAAAATGCTGGATGAAGCGCAGTCGTGTTTAGCAGAGGATAAGAAATGGTTAGATGCTCAGATTAAACAAGTAGAAAAGGCTTATCAAAAAATAGAAATAGAAGAAAATAAAATTCTCAGTGTAGAATAATTCTTTTAAATATAAACAGATACGATTAGGAGTATATACTTGAAATCGTATCTGTTTTTTTCATATGTGAATAAGTAAACCTATATAATGAATTACTTTAATATATTACGAAAATAACAACATAAAACCAATTGCAAATTATAGATTGATAGGTTGAAAAACGTCGGAATATGTAAAACGAAATTACTGGACAAGGAAATTTTTCTGTGATAGTATGTAGGCAAATAAAGGGATAAAAGGAAAACAAAGAAAATTTAAATAAAGCTATTTCGGTACAGGTGCCTTTCGGGGCTTAATAGGGAAGATCGGTTAAAAGCCGACACGGTCCCGCCACTGTAATGGGGAGCAATGCTAAGAGATACCACTGGGATATATGCCTGGGAAGGTTTGGCGGCGCGATGAACCAGAGTCAGGAGAACTGCCTGTATAACATCACCGGTGACCTGCGAGAGATGGGGAGGGGATTATGGAGTATCAGTCTCTCTCTGGATATTTAATCGCAGAGGGATTTTTTTTACTATAGTAAAGTAAAGCAAAGGATAAAAGCACGAAACATATGATAATTGTATATTGGGATAGGTGCTCGTGAGAGCTTAATAGGGAAGACCGGTTGAAAGCCGGCGCGGTCCCGCCACTGTAATGGGGAGCAATGCCAAGAAATACCACTGGGGTGTAAATCCTGGGAAGGTTTGGCAGAGTGAAGATCCAGAGCCAGGAGAACTGCCTATCTGACAATCACCACTTGACCTGCGAGTGACAGGGAGGAGATTACGACAACTGGCAGATAACATTTATTTGTCAGGTTGAAGTAATGCTTACTCCCGATAAGGGAGTTTTTTTATTTGTCTTATTTTATTTAAATAAGACAAATAAAAAATTAGGTGGGAGCAGTGTGCAATAAAAACTTTTTAAGGAGGTGAGGTATTTTCGTGTCAGGCACTAAAAAGACCTCAGTGGCCCAAAGGCTGTTGAGTGCCGAGTTTTAAAAATAAAAAATGGGAGTGTGAATGTTTATGTCTACTAAGGTTGCTTATGGTACGTATGCTTATCCGGCACCAGATTATGTAGGTGTAGGTGATATCGGAACGGCTACCTATAATGGTTCAAGTATTGCGGCACATGCCGGTGTAGTCAAAACTTATGTGGATTCTGGAATAACTAAAAAGATTGCTGGCGATCCTAAACCGTTCTATTTCAAAAACAGCGCCGGTGCCGATCGGGTGCTCGTGGCTTCTCTTGCATGGTCAGGTGGTGTGGCGAACACCCATTTTCTCATTTATCAGGCGAATGCCGACAATACTTCACCCTATACCTGGGGCAGTCCCGTATATGGACCGCAGACCTGGTCGATTGGCAGTACCGCGATCACCAATCCCTATAAATTTGTAACCAAAACGATAGGCGGCGTATGCTATATCTATGGCATCGACTATGATAATAAGACTGTTTTCCGCATTAGTAGCAGTGAGGACACCTATACCCTTGATACTGCGCATAGTTTCACCTTTACTCCGCCAACAGGGCAAGAATCCTATGGCGTCGACTTGCAAGTCATCGGAGATTCTGTATTTGCTCTGTTTATTAGTGGTACCAATCTAACGGGAAGCAATGCTTCCTATGTGAAGAGTACTTTGGTTCGCTTAAGTACATCTCTGGACTCGCCAATCTACAAGGGACCGCATGGCTCTGCAACGGCACCGGGGTCAGAAGTCTGGCCGGCTGAAAATGCTTTTAGTATTCAAGCTTATGGGGATTATTTGTATCTGATTGCTGTCGGTGGTATGCAGCATTATACTACACCGATTACCTGGAATCCGACATCTCGCCTCCAAAAAATTGCGATCAGTGATTTGACCGTAACTGATGTACTTAGAGCAGCTACAACTGCTGAAGCTTCAACCAAACCAAATGATTGCTTTGATTTTCGCGCGCTCACCTTTAACAATGATGGTAGTCAGGCATTCATTTTAACTGGTGCGTATGACGCTACTTACACCATGAGCTGGCGCTTGTATGCAACTGATATGGATACGCTTGCTTCTACTAGCAACATCTCCCTAGTAAGCAGCCTAGTGACAACTAAAATTGCAAAGGTTGTAGATCACAAAAATATTTTAGCGGGCTATCTATGGACGTTGATGTATTCGGAAAGCACGGAGTCAACTTGGTTTACACGTGGCAACGATTTGGCAATTTATGATAGTAATGGAATCGTTGGTAGCGCTGCCACGATTACGATGCTCAGTAGCCTGGGAGCAAGTAATTCTCCTTCTCTCAATTCGATAACTCTTTATGGTGGTGAAGTTGCACCGCCAACGCAGGTTTTAAAAGGCTATGCGGCTCCAGCTTTTGTTTCCAATTCCGAACAGGCACTGATCGAACGGAAAAGACTGTTTGAATTGATGCGCAAGAATCAAAAATAGGACACGACAGAATATTTCGTAATGATAATTCTCTGTGGAAGGGAAAGTATTTTCCTTCCACTTTTTTGAATTGAACGAAGTAAGGAGATAGAATTTTGCGAAAACGAAAGAATCTGATTAGTGAGGTAAAAAAAAGGCGTGTACTGCTGGTGGCATTGGTAGCGTTGGCCTTGATTCATATAACGCCAGCATATGCGTCAGAAATTCTAAACGATGCAACACCAGCTTTGAAAAAGAATATGAAAAATACGTCCTTTGCAATTGGGGCAGGGGAGACAGTGACGACTTGGTCTGGCAACAAGGAACAGTCTGGGATAATTAATGTTCGGTACAATGGCAATATCGTTGTTCTAGGCGGCGGGATTTGGCGCCCTATGGATGCAACGTCACTTAGATTGCAAAACGGGACTTTTGAATTATATAAAGACGCCTTAGTGGATATGTCTTATAAATATGGGGAAAACTATCCGGCTAACAGTTGGAACAGTAATATCACTAGAAGTGATCGAGGTTTTATAGCTTATAATGCTATTCTACATAACGGGGCAATTTTGCGTATGAATGTAAACGATGATTATTCGGATGATTTTGCTTTTGATAATCCTCAACTTACCGCTGGCGAAGATTCCGCTATGGTTAAGGTACAGATTCGGTATTGTAAAAACTTCGGCGGAACCGACTGGGAAGCCAGTAAGGCGAATTATTTGTCGGGAAGCACTAGTAATATTATTTCTCTGTTGAATTTAGATTCGAATGTAGCTAATAAGCTTAATTTTGTAGGACAAAGCTATTATATTGATGATTCGCTACACAAGTATCTATTTGTGCCGGAATTAACATCAGAGACTTCTACAGATCCTTATACTGGTGCAATCTCCAAATCTTATAAAGTAGACTGGACGGCAACACGCACCGATCTTATTTCTCAGGGGGTACTCAGCGCGGCCAATGCCCAGTTGTCAATGCGCAATCTATGGCGAATGGAGGACGGCTTGTTCTGGAAACGGGGTGAAGAGCTGCGTTTCGCGAATTCACAGGGGCAAAATGAAGGGGCAGATGGTCCTTGGGCGCAGGTTTGGCGTGGAAAGTATAGTTTTGACGGTGCATATGGCTCTGACTTTGGGCAAAGCTACAACGGTATTCAGGTCGGTTATGATAAAGCGCGGGAAGGAAAGTTGTTTGGCGGTAAACTGTATACGGGACTCTTTCTGAGTTTATTAAACTCAGATGTCGATTTTCGTCAACATACCATGAAAAGTGGGCTAGATGAAGCACTTTATAGCAGTTCTATAGGCGATTTAAAGAGTAAGGGCATTGGTCTGTATACGAGTTGGCTTGGCGATAAGGGACATTACCTTGATTTGACCGTCCGTGGTTCAAAACTGAATAATAAATACAAATATTATGATGCAGATGATGTTTTGTATGACAATGATTATAGCACATGGGCGTATGGTGCTGGCTTTCGCTATGGGTATCAAAAGGACTTGCCTCGTGGGTGGTATATACAACCACAGGTCGGTATTTCCTATGGCACGATGAAAGCGTATAGTTTTATCCAGGCTAATAATATGCGGTATAACCAAGATAAAATGGAAATGCTCATCGGGCGCCTAGGGATCAGTGCTGGACGAAATTTTGGCAGCGGCGATAGGCAAGGCACTGTGTACGCTCGTGCCGCAGTCAATCACGATTTTAAAGATGGCGGCAGTGCGAGTGCTGATGCTATGAATTATAGTTCATACTATCAAAAGAATGTGGTGGCATCCAGCATGGCAATGGACAATCTGGCAGGCCATGATACCTGGTATGAATTTGCCGTAGGAACCAATCTGCAGACCGGCAAAGATAGGAATACTTTTGTCGAATTGACGAAAACCGTTGGCGGCAAAGTCAATACCGATTGGCAAGTCAACGCCGGCATGTCCTGGCGTTTTGGCGGGGGTGTCTCACCGCAGACAGCAAAGCCGCCACAAGCCGATAAGACGATCCAAGATGATCAATCGGTTAGTGGAGTGAGCAAAACAGTTGACGATGAGAAGCTGATAACGCCAACTGCTCAAACTTTTGAACAGCCAGATAATAAAATACAGGTTAACCAAGAAGATCAGTCTAAGACTGATCAAGCTACTCAGGTAGAAGCTGCCAGTCAGACAGATACTACAACGGTCATTACGAATGCATTTGCTCCAGAGACGGCACCGATTGTTACCTTTGACAGTGAATCCGGTATCTTTACCCTAACACCGTTGGTTGTTGAAGGGAAACGTCCCGATTGGGAGAAAAATCTTTCTCCGGGAACTGTTTCAGTTATCCACGTGCCAGAGTACAAAGGTGAAATGAAGAACCTGCCAGACCTTTTGCAGACGGTATCGGGTGTTTATGTGCAAAGACTAAGCGGTACTGGACACCACACGGTCGCCAGAGTTCGTGGATCAAGCGGTGGCCAGGTCAATATCTACATTGACGGTGTACTGGTCAACTCTACCGCTGATGCAGCAGTAGATCTTTCCACCATCCCGATTGAAAATGTTGATCATATTGAAGTCTATCGTGGGTATGTACCAGCACGGTTTGCTGGCTCGCCTTTGGGTGGTGCGATCAATATTGTGACCAAAAAACCGCAGGAAACTAAAGGAAGTATTTCCACAGGGATGCGTTCCTTTAACGGTTATGCTGGAAATTTAGAATTGACTGCACCGCTTGGTGAGGGAAGTTTGTTGTTTGCCTTGAACCGTGACCAGTCTAAAGGAGATTTCCATTATGATAAGTATCATCCGTGGGGAAATGTGCATGATAGTGCCGAACCTCGCTGGCGACGAAATAATGACTATCATAACACGGACGCTTTGTTAAAATGGCAGGATGATCACTGGTTTGCTAAACTGACCTACAAAAACAATGGGACGGGGCTGCCAGACTCTGCCTCTCAGGACTGGGCCGATGCGTCCCTTGACACTATACGTCAGCATTATGGGGATAGAGTAGCAGAGTCCGTTATGAAGCTAAATAATAGATATTTGGAGACAACCAAAACAGAGTTGCTGCTAGGGCGACGGCAGACAACTGGTAATCTGGAATGGGGATGGAAGCTAGATACCTCTTACCAGAATAAAGAATCAACGGCTGCTCAGTTTAAGGCGTCTAGTTCAGGAATTACTGCGATTGCCGATAACGAGTTTCATAATCGGCGTTATGAGGGTGCGATTGATGGTAGCTGGAAAATAGGGAAAAATCATCTGGTGGAATTCTTATTTGACTATTCTAGAGAGACTATGAATGTCGATACCAACAATTTTGATGCCTGGCCGCAAAATGTCAAGAGCGTTACTGGTGTGATTGATTCTTATAAGCAATTTTTCAAAACCGATTATAGTACCGATAATTACTTCTTCCAGGTGCAGGATACTATGAGGATGAATCGCAGTGGTAATTTTTCTTTTACTCCGGTGTTGCGTGCTCAAAAGATGACGATGAATGTTGATTTGGGTGATCCCGATATCGGGCAATGGCTCTATTCTTATGGATTGGGTCTTAAAAAAGTACAGAATGACCACTGGACTTTTCGTGGTACCTATGGGACCTACTTCAAATTCCCGAATTTTTATGAGCTTTTTGGTGACGGAGTCAATGTGTTGTCCCGCTGGGAGATGTATCGCAGCAGTTACTCTGATTTTCTCCTGAATTCTTATGTAGAGCATGGCAATAGCTGGGATGTCAGCGCCAATTGGCAGGGGAAAGCTTTCAAGGCAGACACCGATGTGACACTGACCTATTTTAACCGAGAGGTTAAAAATCTAAGTACTTACGCGATCAATCCGTATGGTTATGGGTATTATTCTAACCTAGCTGCCGGTAAAATTCAGGGAGTGGAACTGGAGGGCAAATTGAACTGGCGGCGGTGGAGCCTGTTACAATCCATCACTTGGAATGATTCGTTAATAACTAAAAGCGGTATGTTCAATATGGTTACGAAAGCCGAATCCCAAGCGGGAAATCCGTTTCCTTGGGTACCGGAGTGGGAAACCAATACCCGTTTAAGCTACCGTTTTCCAGGTGATAAGCTTACCGTCTTTGGTGAATATCATTATCTAGGTAAAACCGGTGTCTTCTTGGGTGAGTCATCTGCACTTTATGACTCGCTTGGGTTGACCAATATTGGTCTGAAATATGATTTCAATACTACAGTTAAATTGACTGCTGGCGTCAACGACCTGTTCAACAAAGGTCCGAACCAGTTGTGGCGTAGAACCGGATACGGATCTATGGACGGTATCGGTAATGTTGCTTATCCGCAGCAAGGTCGGACGTACTATATGACGGTACAGTATTTCTTTTAAACAGAAACTTCACAACGCTGCAGCTATGACCACAACTAGGCCTTGAAATTATTTTATCTAGGCCTAGTTGTAGATATTAATAACATAAAATATTGTAAATTTTTGAATTGAGGGGGTGTTTTGATGAAGCAGTACGTAATATTGCAAGACAAGCGAAAGGTGGGTACCGGCTGGTGCCCGCCATTGCCTGATTTACGCGACTATAATGAGTATCATCCTAATCTGGAAGAAACTGTACAGAAATTGGGCATAGCCAATGACGTTTCGTTACCGAATAAGATAGATTTACGGCAATGGTGTACGCCAGTTCAAACGCAAGGAAAACTGGGGGCTTGTACTGCACATGCGGCGGCAGGAATCATTGAGTATTTTGAAAATCGGTCCTTTTCCCGGAATATTGCCGCTTCCCGGTTGTTTATTTATAAAAATGCACGTAATTTACAAGGCGTGACTGGTGACAAAGGCGCTTATATCCGAGATACAATGGGCGCCTTGGCATTGTGTGGGGTGCCACCAGAAAAATATTGGCCCTATACTGAGAAGGTTCCGGACTTTGATAAAGAGCCGACTTCTTTTGTTTATGCGGTAGCCGATAACTATGAGGCTCTACAATATTTTTGCCACAATGCAGCAAGTGCGAATAAATCGCCTACTGATGTACTTTTCAGTGTGAAAAAGTATCTTACTGCTGGTATTCCTGCCATGTTTGGTTTCTATGGATTTTCTTCGTTTATGCAGTCGGATGTTGCTGGCGGAATTCCCTATCCTGGGGTAGATGAACAGGCACAGTGGGGGCATGCCGTGACCGCTGTTGGCTATGATGATGCAATCAAAATCAAAAATACCCAATATAACAAGCAAACAATCGGTGCACTTCTAATCCGCAATTGTTGGGGTAGTAACTGGGGCGACGCTGGATATGGTTGGCTGCCCTATGAATATGTACTCGATAAACTGGCGACAGACTTTTGGTCGCTTTTGAATATGGAATGGGTAGAAACTGGGCAGTTTGGAATTTGAAGGATACGAGGGCAGGCAAAACTTTAGTTGCTATTACATAGAAAGGAAAGTGAAACAATCAAATGGAGGAAGCAACGCGTTGGCGTAAAGCAGCTATCATTTCACTGCTAATGCATGCATGCTTTTTGTCAGTCATTGGGTTACTGATTGCCAAGACGATCACAATGGATGAAGTTCCGGAACGGTATATTGAGGTGGAATTGATTGGTGAGATAAGTAGAGACGGTACAGTGATGGGGAATTCTGTTGTTGGTGATGCTGGTAGCAATAAAGTTTCGGATATGTCTGCTACTGTATCTCATGCTAGCACTTTGATAACAGAGAAAGTGCAGACGCCGTCGGTCGTGACTGACACGCATAGTTTGTCAGTACTGGCAACTGAACCTAGTGCACAATCAATAGGTGTAAGCGCCGCTTTTGCTTCCAAAGGCGGAGGCACAGCGGATACGGGATCCGGTAATGGTACAGGAAACGGTGCCGGTTCTGGTCTAGGAGCAGGGAAAGGAAGTAGTGGAACTGGAAGTGGCAGATCGGGTAATGGTGGCGGCGGTATTAATTTGCCAAGCATTCAATCGCATGTTGAACCTACCTATCCGGATCAAGCAAAACAAGCAGGTCAAGAAGGAACGGTAGTACTCCAAGTTCAAGTATTGGAAAATGGCAGTACTGGAAATGTTGTCATTTATCAGTCCAGTGGCTGGCGTTTATTAGATGATGCAGCCATAGAGGCGGTAGAGCAATGGAGTTTCAATCCAGCAAAGGAACGTGAATCTGGTCAGGCGATAGTATCTTACATTACAGTGCCAATGATATTTCGACTAAAGACATGAAAGCGATAAAATTCTTTAAAAATATAACTTCTGCCAAATTGTTCGAGAACTTGGCAGAAGTTATATTTTTATAAGTAAAGATGAAACGAAATCTTGTAGTTTTCACACGTAACAAAATAGTCTTTTTTTTATCTGATTTTAGTCTTGGATAACAATTCTTTTGTTCTTTGTAAAAACGTTTGTACTTTTTTAACCTGGATAAGTCCTTAACATTTACGAATCAAGAAAAATGTCGTAAAATAGAAGTCATGTTGCGATAAAGGATTTATGATTCCCCTGAAAGTACAAATGGATGATACGATTTTTGAGTTATCATAAACTTGTTATCATAGTATATCCATAGTTTTTTCAATTGCCCCGCATAACCTCTTTGTCGCAAGGTCGTTTGTTTAAAAGAATTTAGAAAAAGAGGTTATTTCATGAAAGAACAGCAAGACTCTGATATTCTGCATGAGGGATTGCATCGCGGCTTAAAAGAGCGGCATGTACAACTCATCGGAATTGGCGGCGCTATCGGCGTCGGACTTTTTCTCGGTTCAGCTTCAGCCATAAAAGCGGCTGGGCCATCGATTGTTTTAGCCTACGGACTGGGTGGAATCTTTATCTATTTCATTCTTCGTGCGCTCGGTGAACTTACAGTAGAGCAGCCGATTTCCGGTTCTTTTACTGCTTATGCTTATCAGTTTATTGGCCCTCTGGCGGGCTATCTTACCGGTTGGTCCTATTGGCTTTTTTGGGCTTTGGTTTGTATGTTGGAGACAACTGCCACCGGCATTTATGTGCAGTTTTGGTGGCCGGATATGCCGCAGTGGATTGCGGCATTGGCCTGTACGGTCTTCTTAACGGTAGCAAATCTTGCCTCGGTAAAAGTGTTTGGTGAATTTGAGTTTTGGTTTGCATTGATCAAAGTTCTCGCAATTATTGCTATGATATTTTTTGGCTTCGCGATGATTTTATTTGGTATCGGCAATGATGGTATTGCGATTGGATTTTCTAATCTTTGGTTGCATGGAGGGATTTTCCCGAATGGGTTATCGGGCTTTATTACATCTCTAGTCATGGTAGCGTTTGCTTTTTTAGGTATGGAATTGATCGGTGTGACTGCCGGTGAAGCTGAAAATCCTGAGAAAACAATTCCGGCAGCAATAGATAAGGTATTTTATCGTGTTTTAATTTTTTATGTTGGTTCGTTGCTCGTTATCCTTTCTGTCTATCCATGGGAACAGATCGGCACAATGGGAAGTCCGTTTGTCTTGATTTTTGATCGTTTAGGAATTCCGGCAGCGGCTGGGATTATCAATTTTGTTGTTATTACAGCATCTTTGTCGACTGGTAATAGTGGTATTTATGTGACTGGACGTACGCTTCATAGTCTGGCACTGCAAGGAAAGGCACCAAAATACTTTGTCAAGCTCAGCGAATCGGCTGTGCCGCATCGTGGTATTTTGGCTTCTGTTGCCATGATGGTATTGAGCGTTGTTCTTAATTACTTTATTCCGGAAGAGATATTCAGCTATCTGATGAGTGTTATTACGTTTATCGGAATTTATGTATGGTTTATTATTATTTGGTCACAGCATAACTATCGTCAAAAACTTAGTGCGGCAGAAGTTGCTGAACTTAAATTTCCTATGCCGGGTTATCCGTACACTAGTTGGATGACACTTCTCTTTTTAGGATTTGTTATCTTTGCGATGGCGATAGATCAAGGGCATCGGATTTCTCTGGTGGTTGGACCTTTGTGGATGTTAATTCTGACCGGAATTTACTATAAGGCAGGATATCATAAAACGAATGAGGAAGAGACTAAATCTCTTAGCCCACAAATTAATCATGATTAAAAAGACTCAGCCTTTGGGCTGAGTTTGGCGTATAGACAAACTATGGACAGATAGGTAGCGGGTCGGTGGTGATAAGCACTCATCTGCGTCGTTACAGCAAGGTGCTGTTCGTCGACGTACAGAAGTACGACTCCTTCACAACCCCTTCACAACCCCCTACTGCGCCTAGCATCTGAGCACTTCTCACCAACTGGCAACCTATCTTCGTACTAGTTTATAAGTGAAACGAATTTCGTTATTTTCTAAGTTATCGACATAAATATATTATTTGCTTACAGTTTAAGACTCAGCCTTCGGGCTGAGTCTTTCAGCGTTTTGGACGAATAAAATAGTTGGTTGGGAGGTATTACTAAACTTCTAGGAGAAGATAAAGTGATGATAAACATTCCTTCGTTCGTGATGAAAATTGTTTTTTTAATTATGTAAATCGTAAAGTTGAGGTTAACTATATATGCAAATCATTGTTTATATTCTTATTGGAAGTATCGTGCTTATTTTTTTGCTTTTGAAATTCTATCCGCCTTTTGGAAAGAAATCGTCCAAAGAGCAAATAGAGATATTTAGACAATCTCCAAATTTCTCGGAGAATAAATTCGTGAATCAAATTCCTACACCTATGGAGATGAGTGCAAAAACTTTATTTAGTGCATTGAAAGATTTTATAAAAGGAAATCCGAATCGAAAACCTGCCAGCCCTATTCCTGTAGAGTCTTTGCACAATGAGAGTTTGGAAGGTAAACAGCAGATCATCGCTACTTGGTTTGGACATTCTACTGTGCTGCTGGAGTTAGAAGGGAAAAGAATATTATTAGATCCCATGTTTAGTCAAGCACCTTCTCCGGTTCCTTTGTTCGGTACTAAGCGTTATAGCAGAACTTTGCCGAGTGAAATAGAAAATTTGCCGCCGATCGATATGGTTCTTATATCGCACGATCATTATGATCATTTAGATTACGATACAATCATCAAACTAAAAGATAGGGTTAGCCAATTTTGTGTTCCTCTCGGCGTGGGTAAACATTTGGAGCTTTGGGGTGTACCCAAAGCGTGTATTAAAGAATATGATTGGTGGAATGAAGCGCAATTTGGCAGTCTGAAATTGGTTGCTGCACCAACGAGGCATTTTTCAGGCAGAGGATTGTTTGATCGCAATACAACCTTGTGGTGCTCGTGGATCATGATTGGTGAACAAGCAAACGTCTATTTTAGTGGCGATGGCGGATATGGGCCGCATTTTGAAGAAATCGGCGAAAAGTATGGTCCTTTTGATTTGACTTTAATGGAATGTGGGCAATACGATAAACGATGGTCAGCGATTCATATGGCTCCTGAGCAAACAGTGCAGGCCCATCAGGATTTGAAGGGAAAAGTTATGATTCCTATACATTGGTCGGCTTTTTCACTTGCCTTTCATGACTGGACGGATCCGATTGAGCGAGTAACGAAGGCTGCACAAAAGAATCACATAGAAATACTTACCCCGAAAATTGGTGAAAGTGTTGTGATTGGAGATAAACGATATGTGAATTCTATTTGGTGGAAATAAAGAACACGTTTTTGCCGTGTACGCAAAAGGTTAAAATCTCCTTTTGGCTGGTAAAGTCAAGGATTAAACCATTTAAAATATGCATGATGACTTTGGCGAAGTAGGATATTGTAAGCTTCTCTATTGCCAAAATCAAAGAGTGTTGCTATAATGGTGCTAGTTAAATTTACAAAAAAATTTTACTTAGGATTGTTACTGGTGACAGGCAAAACCTAAATCAAATGCGGATAGAAATTCTATTTGCACTTGATTTAGGTTTTTTTATTTCATATATGAATTTTATTTATTTGGGAGGTAAAAGATGATGAATTACAAAATGCCAGAGGGATTTTTATGGGGTGGCGCAGTGGCGGCCAATCAGTGTGAAGGTGCATGGAATGTTAATGGTAAAGGACCAAGTAGTGCTGATTGTATGACGGGTGGAACGCTTCATGTGAAAAGAGAATATACCCATGGAGTGGAAGCAGGAAAGTATTATCCGAGTCATGAAGCGATTGATTTTTATCACCATTATAAAGAAGATGTGAAACTGTTTGCTGAGATGGGATTTAAATGTTTTAGAACCAGTATTAACTGGACGCGGATTTTTCCGGTAGGCGATGAGGCAGAGCCGAATGAAGCAGGATTAAAATTTTATGATGACTTATTTGATGAATGCCTGAAATATGGCATTGAGCCAGTGGTGACGATTTCTCACTACGAAACGCCATATGGTTTAGTTGAAAAATACGGCACTTGGGAAAATAGAAAAATGGTCGGTTGCTTTGAAAATTATTGCAAAGCAATTTTTAAAAGATATAAAGATAAAGTGAAATATTGGATGACCTTTAATGAGATTAATGCCATTGCATTTATGCCCTCTATTGCCGCTGGTATTCATATGGAAGTTGGTAACGTAGATCCAAAAGTTTGTATGCAAGCAGCACATCATCAATTTATTGCAAGTGCAAAAGCTGTAAAATTAGGACATGAAATTAATCCGGAGTTTAAAATTGGCATGATGATGTTATATCCATATACATATCCAGAAACATGTAATCCGGTAGATTCAATTGAGGCCATGGAAATTATGGATATACATTATATTTTTTCTGATGTGCAAGTCAGAGGTTGTTATTCAAGAAAGGCAAAAAAATATTTTGAGGCAAAAGGCATACATATTGTGGCAGAACCAGAAGATGAAGCCGTATTGCGTGAAGGAACTGTCGATTATATAGGTTTTTCTTATTACATGTCATCGGTTGCGAGTGCTGAACCGGCCAAAAAAGAAGCTGCAAAAGGCAATATGATTCACGGTATTGCCAATCCATATCTTACAGCAAGTGAATGGGGATGGCAGATTGATCCGATTGGCTTGCGTATGTCTTTAAATACGTTGTATGACCGTTATCAAAAACCACTTTTCATCGTTGAGAATGGTTTAGGTGCTGTGGATCAGGTAGAGTCGGACGGCAGTATTCATGATTCGTATCGTATAGATTATCTACGCTCCCATATCGAAGAAATGGCGAAAGCCGTCAATCTGGATGGTGTCGACTTGATGGGGTATACACCTTGGGGGTGTATTGATTTAATTAGTGCATCAACAGGTGAAATGAAAAAACGCTATGGATTTATCTATGTGAACAAAGACAACGAAGGCAAGGGCGATATGAGTAGAAGCAGGAAAGACTCGTTCTATTGGTATAAAAAAGTGATTGCAAGCAACGGTGAAGCATTGTAAATAAGATAGTTGTCACGTTTTTCGGTATTTTTGTGTCTAAAAAGAGAGAGTTGCATGTAAGCGAGAGGTGGCTGCCATGATAATAAAAAAGATACTCAACAATAATGTCATTATCACTGAAAATGAAAAGGCACAGGAAATTGTAGCGATGGGGCGAGGCATTGCATTTAAAAAGCGCTGTGGCGACGATGTGCCAAGCACGGCAATTGATAAAATATATACGCTTTCTAATCAAGAAATTTTTCGGCGGTTTGAGCAGCTTGTTCAGAATCTTTCATTGGAATACATGGAGATATCAAGTGAGATTATTGAGATGGCGGAGAAAAAATTACAAAAAAAACTTAATGATTGTGTCTACATATCACTTACCGATCACTTGCATATGGCAGTTACACGTTTTAGAGAAGGTGCTGTTGTCAAAAATATGATGGATTGGGAAATCAAACGCTTTTATCGAGATGAATATGCAATCGGGGAAAAGGCGTTAGGGATGCTGAATCAAAAATTTGGTTTGGAATTGCCCGTTGATGAGATTGGCTTTATTGCATTACATATTGTGGATGCGCAAATTGATAGCGATATACCAATGGCTGATCATATAACGAAATTGATACAGGAAATTACGAATATTGTGCGGCATACCTGCGCAGTGGAATTTGATGTAGAGTCTCTACAATATTATCGTTTTATTACGCATTTGAAATTTTTTGCAAAACGTATGTTTACAGAAAAAGAAATTGTTGCTGAAGTTGATGAAGAAATAGAAAAACTCTTTCAGAAAAAATACGTGGCAGCGTATCGGTGTGTGCAAAAAATCGATACGTTCATTCAGATGAAGTACAAATATCAGGTGAGTGCAGATGAAAAATTTTATCTGATGATTCATATCGCTAAGGTAATAAGAACAAATTGAGTTTACCAAGATGAAAAGAATAAAAAGTCTATTGTTTTATCGATTGTTCTCAAAATATAATTTTGAGGACGGTTTGAAAATAGTTAATAGAAAATTCAAAATAGTCTTGACATATTTTGCTTGGTCTTGTATAATTCAAATCAATAAGTGGGATGGTGACATTAGGTTGGCTACACCGTGAGAATGGGTTTTAAAAACCTGTTCTCGGTGTAGTCAATTTTTGTTTGTCCACTTTTAAGGCATTTTAGTTCTATCGTTTGGATGGTGACATTAAGTTGGCCAAACCTTCAAGATTTGAATCATCAAATTTACAATTTTGGAGGGAAAACAATGAAAAAAGAGTTAGCAGCATTGGGCCTTTGTACCGTGATTTTTTGTGGCAGCTTACAAGCCGAGGCCGCACCGGGGTTTTTCCAAGAAGTACCCACTGGCGACTGGTCTTATGAAGCCGTCAATGGGCTAATTGCTACAGGACATGTAAATGGCTACACCGAACCGATACCACAAGGCCGTATTATGAGCCGCATGGAAATGGCCTTGGTTGTAGATGATGCCATGCAGAATCTCAAGGCATTCACAGCTGGTGAGCAGGATACGATTCAGAAATTAAATAAAGAATATTATTATGACATCAAAAAGGTACAGATGTTATCGAAGCTCGACAATGCGGAGTTGGAAAAGGCTGAAAATGAGGTGAATGGCACGACCTTTACGGAAGAAGAAAAAGAGAGTCTCAAGAGAGCAGCAGCTTTGGCGGATAAACTTTCTATCAATGGCTATGCCCGCTTGCGCAACGATCACTTCCTAAAGGAGACGAAAAGGACGACCCGGGCAAATATGGTTCATGTGCAGGTTCAGACGACGTATAAGGTCGATGATAATTGGCAAGTACATACCGATCTTGGCTATCGTAATTCTTTCAGCGGCTTTGATGAATTGAAATCTCTTTCGCCAAATGAAAATATGACCGGTACCACTATGGATACCTATGTGACTGGTCGCATGGCAGACAATGCTCTCGGACTTAAAGTCGGCAAGTGGAATGAATGGAACGTTTACGGTTGGGGCATGGATATCGACTGCGATTTCTCCGGTGTGCAGCTGGATTATGGTAAAAAAGATTTCAAGACCTATTTCACCACGGGTAAGATGGATCTTTGGGATGATGCCATGGGTGGGGACCGGAAGTATCAACAAGTTACCAGTTTGCGCTCCTTCTATCCGTTTGACGAAAAAAATGACATTAATTTCGGTGTTGCTTGGACCTCCGCTATGGCCAGCCGTTACCAAGATCCTGATCAAGGGCGTGTATTCTATTACTATGCCCATGCACGCCACAAATTTGACGACAACTGGAATGTTCGTGTGGGTCTCATTGACAGCAACGCAAAACGAGATGACAATAACGTGGTTGCAGGCACCAAGACGAAACAGCCGGGCCGCTGGCTGCAACTGCAGTATAAGGGTGCCAACCTGCAAGCTCCCGGTTCTTATGGCATTACCACTACTTATCGCTATGAACCGGCGCTCAGCTGGCCAACGGTTACAGACTGGTGCGGACTCAATGAACGTTTCATCCGCCTTGGCGTAAGCTGGGTACCGGCAAAAAATGTACTCTTTGATACCTTCTATACTTGGGCAAGAGAAATTGATACCGGTGAGAGAGATGACATGTTCCGCTTCCAGACACAGTTCTTCTTCTGATGAAGGAGTAGAAGAAAACCATAAAGGGAGATGCTTTGTATGAAGCTGAAAAAACTTACAAAAGTTGTATTTGGCATGATGGCTTTAGGAACGATGATGTTTAGCTCAGTTGTCAGTCTTGCAAGTCAAGCGCCGAATGATGTAAAGCCAAGAACGATCGTCATGACGGATGGCGAGGTTGATGATATGGATTCGTTCTTAAGATTTTTGCTCTATACGAATGATCTGGATGTAAGAGGTATCATTTATACCAGTTCTATGTGGCATTACAAGGGGGACGGCAGGGGAACGCAGTTTACTACCCATATGGATATTGTCAAATCATATCATCCGGGTTGGCACACTGATCTTCGTTGGTGTGGAACAGATTGGATTAAAGAATATATTGATCAATATCGCACGGTTTATCCGACGCTTTTACAGCACGATAAAAATTATCCGTCGCCGGATAAGCTGCAAAGTCTGGTTCGTGTGGGCAATATTGATTTTGAGGGTGAGATGAATTACGATACCGAGGGCTCGAATTTCATAAAAGAGGCGCTTCTTTCTGAGGATGAAACGCCAATTTATTTTCAAACCTGGGGCGGTGCTAATACGTTTGCCAGAGCTTTGAAATCTATCGAAGATGATTATAAGGGGACGGCGGAGTGGGACGGGATGTATCAGAAGATCAGTAAAAAAGCTGTCCTGTATAATATCATGGATCAAGATGATACATATAAAACCTATATTGCTGTTAAATGGCCGGATATCAAGGTTTATTACAACAGCTGGCAGTTTGGCAGTCTGGCCTATATATGGCCGAAAACCGTACCGGAGGTACAGCAAAAATACTTCCGCGGTGAATGGATGAAAGAGAATATACTGAAAGGACCGCTTATTGGCGGCTATATGACCTATGGCGATGGGCATAAGCTTGCAGGCGATCCGGAGGACAAATTTGGTTCGATGGAAGAAGCCACGAAAAACGGTTACGGAAAATATGACCTGATATCTGAAGGAGATTCTCCGTCCTTCCTATATCTTATCAATAATGGTCTGCGTTCTATTGAAAGTCCAACCTATGGCGGCTGGAGCGGTAGACTTTCGCCGTCGGTTTCTACCAAGAATCTTTGGGAGGATAATGAAGGTTCTTTTGACTACAATCCGCATACGAAAAAGTTGGATAAATACTATTCGCAGACGCGATGGATTGATGCCATTCAGAATGATTTTGCTGCACGTGTAAAATGGACGATGCATGATTACCAAAACGCGAATCATGCACCGCAGGAAATTAAGATTCAGGAAGGTCTTGACATCAAGGTGAAGCCCGGGGAAAAAGTCACGCTGCATGCCTCAGCCAGCGATCCGGATGGAGACACGTTGAACTATAAGTGGTATCCATATGAGGAAGCCGGATCATATCGTGCACCTGTTGCGATCAAAGGAAAGGGAGAAGAGGCAAGCCTTATGATACCTGAAAATGCCATAAAGGGTGAGACCATTCACATTATTCTAGAAATAACAGATAGCGGGAAGCCGCCGATTACTCGTTATGCTAGGGTAATCATGACGGTTGAGTAGGAGAAAAATCAGTTCTTTGGATGGTGACATTAAGTTGGCCAAACCTTCAAAAATCATTTTTGGAGGAATATTTATGAAAAAGTACGAGGAGTTAGCAAAGGCCATCGTAAAGAACGTTGGTGGAGAAAAAAACGTTATATCGCTTGCACACTGCATTACGCGGTTGCGTTTCAAATTGCATGATGAAAGCAAGGCGAATACTGAAGTCCTAAAGAATATAGATGGTGTTGTCACAGTAGTGCAAAGCGGCGGGCAGTATCAGGTTGTCATTGGCAATGCAGTTGGTGATGTCTATGATACAGTTCTGGAGATTTCCGGAATTTCGGGCAGTGCGGGAGCCGGCGAAGCACAGGGGAAGGATTTAAGTCTGCTCGACAGATTCATAGACACGATATCCGGTATCTTTACGCCGGTTCTTGGTGTATTGGCGGCCAGTGGTATGGTCAAGGGATTTACCGCTTTGCTTGTGGCTTTGTCGGTTGTTGATGCCAAAGGCGGCACATACCAAGTATTGACGACAGTCGGTGACGGATTCTTCTATTTTTTACCGGTTTTTCTTGGCCTTACGGCCGCACGCAAGTTTAAGATGAGTGAGTTCACCGCCATGGCTGTAGGTGCAGCACTCGTTTATCCAACCCTTTCAGCTATTATGAAAGGGCAGACCCTGTATGAAGTGCTGGGCGGAACATTGCTTGCTTCCCAGATCAAGATTGAATTTCTTGGTATCCCGGTCATTCTTATGAATTATGCATCGAGTGTAATTCCTATCATCATCGCGGTTTATTTTGGGGCAAAGATTGAACGTGCGATCGCTAAAGTTATGCCGACAGTGGTGAAAGGATTCATGGTTCCGTTCTGCACGCTGCTCGTCGTTATTCCACTGACTTTCATCGTAATTGGTCCAGTGTCAACTTGGGCAGGACAGCTTGTTGGTGCAGCTGCAACAGGCATCTTCAATCTCAGTCCGGTTCTTGCCGGAATTTTTATTGGTGGTTTGTGGCAGGTCTTTGTTATGTTTGGCCTGCATTGGGGGCTTGTGCCAATTATGCTGAACAACGTATCAGTTATGGGGTTTGATCCGGTGATTGTTACGTATTTTGGTGCTACTTTCGCACAGATTGGTGTCGTACTTGCAATTATGCTGCGCACGAAAGATAAAAAACTCAAAGCTTTGGCAGCGCCGGCATTTATTTCTGGTATTTTTGGTGTAACGGAACCCGCCATTTATGGTGTAACGCTGCCGCGCAAGAAATACTTTATTATCAGCTGCATCGGTGCAGCGATTGGCGGTGCCGTCATCGCGTTTTTCGGTGTAAAGCTTTTTGTTTTTGGTGGTCTTGGTATTTTCGGCTATCCTTGCTTTATTGATACGACAACGAATGATGTCAGTGGGATGTATTATGGTATTCTTGCGTCGGCTATTTCCTTTATTGCCGGATTTGTGATGACCTTTCCCATTTATCGTGATGAGAAAACGGAACAATCAACGGTTCCTGCAGAGGGAAAAGGTCAGGTTGTAAATTGGGAAAGCATTAAGGCACCGGTTGCAGGACACATTGTACCGCTGGAGAAAGTACCGGACGAAACATTTTCTTCGGGGGTACTTGGCAAGGGCGTTGCGATTGATCCGTCCGAGGGGCGTATAGTTGCTCCGGCGGATTGTACGATTGTTACTCTTTTCCCGACTGGGCATGCACTTGGGTTGATTACGGAAAAGGGCACAGAACTTCTCGTACATATCGGCATTGATACGGTGAAGCTTGAAGGTAAATATTTTACGGTTAAAACGAAGCAAGGTGAACATGTAAAAAAAGGCCAGACACTGATCGAATTTGATGTGGAAAAAATTAAGGATGCAGGATATTCGGTCGTTACGCCGATTTTAGTGACGAATCATGCACAATATCTTGATATCGTTCCAACAGAGGAAAAGATAATTAAAGAAGAGGAAAAGTTGATTACAGTCGTTGTATAAAATAAAGAAATGCTGGGGCAGGGCACGAGCGTTGTCCTCTTTGGCTTTTTTCAGAGGGAGAAATGCAAAGTGAATTGTAAAAAAATTTTTCATGCAGGTATAGCCAGTGTGCTTATAGCTGGGATGTTATGTGTTTCGGGTGTATCCGTTGAAGCGGCCGCCAAAGCAACACCTTCGTATCGTACAGTTACGGAGGTCTATGACTGGGGGGCAGCAGTTTCCAAGGTTATCGTTGATCTAGGGGAGGGTGTCTCTGCAAATGCAGTGGATAATGGAACCTTCAAAGTCTACGCGAAGCGTGTTTTAGCGGAAGGCGCAACGACACCAAAGCAGGCTATGCAGGCAAAAAACAAGATTTCTTTAGGATCAGAAGCGCAGAAAGACAGTGATCTTGAAGGATATCGTGAGGTCACGAAGACTTATGTATCCGATGCTGAAGGCAAAGCTGCTAACAGAGGACGCTATGTGACGATTGAGATGAAGGTTGGCCCGGATATTGCCATTGGATCGGCACTTAATTTCGACGTAAATAGTTTTTTTAATAACTGGGTAAAACCGGAATATACGATTACACAGATGAAAGATGCCGGTTCGGTAAAGGAGCTGGTGATTGATCATAATAAGGGGAATATACGTCCGAGCGTCGATAAATTCAATTATGCACATAAGATGTTTGGCCGGTTGTCCTATGGCTATGCAAGCTATGAGCCGAAAGACAACGAAAAACATCCGCTTATTATCTGGCTTCATGGTATGGGCGAGGGCGGAACCGATAGTCCTTCAATTCCAATTTCGGCAAATAAGGCGAATATGTTCGCGGATGATTCTCTGCAGTCGCATTTTGGCGGTGCTTATGTACTTGTACCGCAGGCACGTACCTACTGGATGCATGGTTATAAGGATTTTGGCGATGGGACATCCATCTATGAAGAAAGCCTTATGCAGCTCATTGAGGCTTATGTCGCTGAACATCCAAATGTTGATAAAAGTCGTATTTATATTGGTGGGGATTCCAATGGTGGTTATATGACGATGCTCATGATTCGTGATTATCCGGAGTATTTTGCAGCTGCTTTCCCAACTTGTGAAGGTCTGGCGGATAAATTAATCAGCGACGCAGATATCGAGGCATTCAAGAAGACTCCAATCTGGTTTACTGCAGCGAAGACAGATACAACGCTTCCACCAAAAGACTATGTCGTGCCGACCTTCCAACGTTTGCAGGCAGCCGGTGCGACGAATGTTCAGTTCAGTTTTTTTGACAATGTGATTGATCAGACAGGATTGTATAAAAAAGCAGATGGCTCAGCATATGAATATCCTGGACATTGGTCATGGATTTATGTGTACAATGATCAATGTGAGACTACCATCGGTGGGAAGACGGTGAAACTTATGGATTGGCTTGCAGCACAGAAAAAATAGCAGCTTTTACAAAGATGAGCATGGATTGCCTCAAATGGAAATGTAATAAAAAATAAATAAAATGCAGGAGTATGGCGTTGACGCTATACTCCTGATAGCATAAAAAGACAAATAATTCTGAAAAAAGGAGTGGATTTCATGAAAAAAACAGCGGCATTGGCGCTTACAATTGCTTTAGCCCTTGGCGGCGTGCAGGGAGAGGCTACTAAGACACCGGTTGTGAAAGTACATGCAGACGGTTATGAATTTGTCAAAAATGTGAATGGACCGGAAATTGGATATTCGAAAAATTCCGGGGTGAAGCTTTTGACAGTGGATGGAAACGTATTTAAAGATATGAACCGTAATGGCAAGCTCGATGAATTTGAGGATTGGCGTCTTACGCCGCAGCAGCGTGCCGAAGATCTTTCTCGGCAAATTAGTATCGATCAGATTGCCGGTCTTATGCTCTATAGTATGCATCAGCGTAATTTACAGCCGGAACTCAATGATGAGCAGAAAAAAATGTTGAGTCAGGATAACGTGCGCACCGTACTGAATGCGGATACCGGGGCAAGCGTTGAAACTACGGCAAAATGGAACAATGCAATGCAGGCCTATGCAGAAGCGCAGCCATTTGCAATTCCGGTCAACACAAGCTCCGACCCGCGCAATGATGCACGCGGCGATGGTGTGTATCTCAAGGGAACGACCGGTGGTGTATCCCGATGGCCAAGTAACCTGGGGCTCGCGGCAACCTTTGATCCATCAATTGCAAAACATTTTGCTCAGGTTTATGCGAAGGAATACCGCGCTATGGGCATAGGTACAGGTCTTTCTCCGCAGATTGACCTGGCAACCGATCCGCGTTGGCCACGGTTTTATGGTACATTCGGTGAAGATCCGGCACTTTCCAGAGATATGGCCCGGGCCTCGATTGATGGTGCACAGTCTACACTGAACACAGTAGGGAAAGACCTTGGCTGGGGCAAGAATAGCATCAATGTTATGATGAAGCATTGGCCAGGTGATGGTGTCGGTGAAGGCGGCCGCGAAGCACATTCGAAGTATGGAAAATATGCGGTTTATCCAGGCAATGATTTTCAGACACAGCTGATCCCGTTTGTTGAAGGGGGACTAAAACTCGATGGCAAGACAAAAGTGCCAAGTGCCGTAATGTCATCGTACTCGATTGCCTGGTCCGATGATGGTTCATTGGGGGAAAAAGTCGGCAGTGCGTATAGCAAATATAAATTGGATCTTTTGCGCAATACATATAAGTATGATGGTGTTATCTGTACGGATTGGGCTGTCACGCATTCACCGGGTGAGGGGTTAACTGGTCTTTCTACGGCATGGGGCGTTGAAGATGGGGATACGGAAGCGCAGCGTCACTATAAAGCTCTTATAGCTGGCGTCGATCAATTCGGTGGTAACAATGCAAAGCAGCCAGTGCTCGATGCCTATGCGATGGGGGTAAAAGAATATGGTGAAGCCTTTATGCAGAAGCGTTTCCGCACATCCGCTACGCGGCTCTTGCGCAATATTTTCCAAATTGGTTTGTTTGAAAATCCGTATCTTGATATACAGCAGAGTGTAGAGACTGTCGGCAATGCAGCAGATTCGGCGGCAGGCTATGATGCGCAGCTCAAATCCATTGTCATGCTCAAGAATAAGGAGGGGGTGATTCACGCAACAGCTGATCAAGAAGTAAAGAAAGCAACAGTGTACATTCCGATGGTGTATCGCCCGGTGATTGTTAATAAACGTTTTGGAACTTATAGCGCGGCGAATTGGAGTCTGCCAGTGAATCTTGCCGTTGCGCAGCAGTATTTCAATGTTGTGACGGACGATATTCCTTCACTTAGTGCCAAGGATAAGGATGGCAACCCGATGGCGGCTGTGCAGGATATTGTGCGTCTCAATCCGGCGGAAGTTGCAAAATGTGATGCCGTACTGGCTATAGTTGATACGCCGACGCCGGAGGGCAACAATTTTGATGGTCTTGGTTATGCTGATGATGAGGGCTATATTCCAATTTCTTTGCAATATGCTAAATACACGGCAGACTCCGCTGCTGTGCGCAAGACTTCGATTGCTGGAGATACGGGTGAAAATAGGTCTTATTATGGAAAAATGGCACGTACTATTAATGCACATGATCTTGATGGTGTAGTTTATGGTCGTGCTTGTGTTGCAGAAGCTGGCAAAAATATGCCGGTCATTACGTTGGTCAAAGCGATGAAGCCGATGATCTTCAGTGAGATTGAGCCTCTTTCGGATGCCATTCTTATGGGATTCAGTGTTAGTGATCAAGCGTATTTTGATATCCTTACCGGAAAAGCCGAGCCGCAGGGTCTTTTGCCAATGCAGCAGCCGAAGGATATGATTACCGTAGAAACACAACAGGAAGATGTACCGCGGGATATGGTGTGCTATAAAGACAGTGAAGGTCACAGCTATGACTTTGCTTACGGTATGGATTGGAAGGGAGTCATACATGATGAAAGAACTGCAAAATATGACGTGCCGGTGCTTAAAGCAAAATAAAATTTGATTTCTGGTAGGTAGTTTCCTCGCTCATGTACGTGACATCGTGAAGACTCATTGGATACGGGAGCAGAATTAGTCTATGTTCAAAGTGTTCTGGTTGAAAGAAGCCGATGAACTATATGATGCGTTGTTTGGGTGTAAAAGTTAAATTTATTTTATATTTATCATTTGAGCAAGGAAAAAAGCAGGGAATTGTTTAGAGATGGTCGTAGTATTATATCCAAGCAAGTTAAGTCTTAATGATCATTTTGATGATCATTTTACTATAATAATAGGAGGTTTGCGCATATGGTATTGATTCATTTAGCAGATGGTTTTGAAGAGATTGAAGCGATTAGTGTGATTGACGTTTTACGCAGGGCAGAGGTTGAGGTTCAGACAGTTTCTATCATGGGTCGAAAAGAAGTGCATGGGGCACATGGAATTACGGTATTAGCCGATACCTTGTATGAAAATGTGGCGTATACTGATGCAGAAATGTTGATACTGCCGGGCGGTGGACAGGGTACAAAAAATTTAGATCAGCATGCTGGTCTAAATGAAAAATTAGTGACCGCAGCAGCGCAAGGAAAATGGGTCGCTGCAATTTGTGCTGCACCGACTGTATTAGGTAGGCTTGGTATTTTAAAAGGAAAATCTGCGACTTGTTATCCTGGCTGTGAAGATGCATTGCAAGGGGCAAATGTGAGCAGCGCAAATCGTACGATCATCGATGGAAAAATTATTACTTCACGCGGTCCGGGAACTTCCTTGGATTTTGCTTTAACGCTTGTTGAACTATTAAAAAGTCGTGAAATAGCGGAGAAGTTAAGAAAACAAATGATCATTGATTAGTTAACTATATAAGTATAGCCGGTACTATTTAAGTTTTGTATGGCTTAAATAGTACCGGCTTTTTGTATGAATTGAACAGTTGTTGTCAAAGAAAAAGAAATGATATAATGCATTTAAGAAAAGAACGACTATAATGGAGCCAAAAATTTTGGCACTCGGACGATGTATTAAAATGCATGGAGGATTATTTGTGGGAAAGGAATTTAATGAATAATTTAGAAATGTTTTGAATATAAATGAAGTTTAATGTGAATTAAATTGAAAATAGTTAAAAAATAATGAACAGTTTAGAAGGAAAATGAATTGATATGAAGAATATATCCATCTGAAAAGCTTTTCAAGGGGTTGTCATAGGATGCAGGGAGGCTATTGGCAAGCGGGGGTCAAATTTTCAGGTGGAAGGAGGAGCGATAAGAATGATACCAGCAGCACGCAAGCAGGAAATATTAAATATGATTACCGAGGCAGAGTTTATATCTGCAGCAGATTTGGCGGAAAATCTTACGATTTCTTTATCAACGGTACGGCGGGGGTTGATTGAATTAGAAGAAGAAGGTTTGATTGTTCGCACGCGAGGTGGCGCCAGTACAACCAATTCTAATCTAGCCTTGGATACAGGTTTAAGTAAACGTGCTGTTGAAAGGCATGAAGAAAAAATTAAAATTGGGAAAAAAGCTGCTGAACTTATTCGTGATGCAGGATGCATCATTTTAGATGCCGGCACAACTACATTGGAAGTGGCACGAAATCTTTATCCCCAAAAAGCATTGCGCGTCATTACAGACAGTATTGAAATTGCTTATGAATTGCGTAATAGAGAGAATGTCATTGTGATTATGACTGGCGGCGTACTGAAGCAAGGGACATGTAATCTTTATGACGGACTAGGCGAAGAATTTTTAAAAAGCATGCATGCACAAATCTGTGTAATGGGGGCAATTGGATTTTCTTTAAAGAGTGGATTGACGAAGCATGAAATAGAGTCCTTAGGGCTTAGAAAAAAAATGCTTGAAATTAGCATTCAGATTATGTGTATCGCAGATAGCAGCAAATTCAAGGCTGACGGTCTTGTCAGTATATGTCCGGCGGATCTTGTGGATGTGTTAATTACGGACGCAGGAATATCGCCAAATCTTAAAAGGTCTTTTGAAGAGAAAGGCATTAAAGTAATTGTTGTGTAAATCACGGGTGAAAAGACTGAAATCATAAGGGGCTGTATTCTTTATAAGGTAGGAAACGGTAAAATAGTAAGAGAGGTGACAATGCGTGAAAGAAGGCATGTTGTTAGGCATTGATGCAGGTACTAGCAGCGTAAAAACAAGTTTGTTTACTGTACAGGGGAAGTTAATCAGAGAGCTGTCTTTTCCTGTGGATGTCTTAAACCCTACCAATGATCAGGCTGAAATCGATGTAGAACTTCTTTTCCGAAATTTGCTGAAGACAATCAAGGAGATTGTCGTGGATGTCGAAGACCAAGTACAAGCAATTGGTCTAAGTGTAACTTCACCCACTTTAATTTTCCTAGATCGGGATTTGCGGGCAATTCGTCCAGGGATCGTTTATCTTGATAATCGAAGTATCAAAGAAGTTGAGCAAGGGGTTGAAAAGTTTGGCGGCAGTAATATGTATTTTGCCAGAGTTGGAAATAATCCGAGTCCGTCTACTTGCGTGGCGGCAACGATCAATTGGATACGAAGTAATGAACCAAATACTTGGAATGAAACGGTTAAATTTGGCTTTTTAAATACGTATTTAGGCGCGCAGCTTACAGGAAATATTGCGGTAGATCCGACGGTTTCTTCCTACTCAGGTTTAATGAGAGTCAGAAATCCGTATGTTTGGGAACCTAAATTTTTAGAAATTTTTGATATTGATGACGATTATTTGCCGGAGATATTACAATCATTCGGCAAGGTTGGCGGTTTAAAGAAAGCAGTTGCCGAGTTATTAGGATTGCGAGAGGGAATTCCGGTTGCGATCGGTGCTGCAGATACTGCAGCGACGAGTTTTGCCCTAGGAGTAAATCAACATGGCAATGTTTTTCAAAGTATGGGAACTTCTGAGGTCATCACGTTTTGCTTAAATACGCCTAACTTTAGTCCGGCATTTATGAACCGAGGCCATGTAATTCCAGGCTTATGGTTATCGAATGGTGCAATGAGTACGGCAGGTGCTTCGATTAAATGGGTAATGAAAAATGTCTTTTCGGATTTTTCATCCGAGGAAGATTTGGAAAGTCTTGCACGATCGTCGCCGCGGGGGGCAAATGGATTGGTTTTTCTTCCTTATTTATGCGGTGAAAGAAGTCCGGTATTCGATACACGCGCATGTGGTATGTTCTTTGGTCTCAATATCAATACTTGTAAAGCGGATATCGTACGTGCGGTTTATGAAGGCGTTGCTTATGGGATGCAACAGATTTATAAAATCGGCAGCGATCGCTGGGATATTTCTCCCGAGTATATAAAATGTGTCGGTGGTGCTTCAAAGAGTGCATTGGCAATCCAGCTTAGGGCTGACGTGTTGAATACGCAGATTCGGACGATTGAATCAAGTAATACGGCAGCGTATGGAGCCGCGATGCTCGGTGCAATGGCAGCAGGAATTTATACGGAAATCGAAGATGTTCCATGTATTGAAAGTTATGGGAGAGTGGTTGAAGCAGATGCTGATAATGTAACTTTTTTTGATAAACATAGTTCTATTTATCGTCAGTTATATCCAAATTTAAAAGAGCTGATGAGAAAACAATATGATTTTCTCAATGGTGAAATTCCGAAATCTGTTTGATGAGAGCGAACAAAAGTAATTTGGAGGAATTTAAAATGTCTGAAATTTCAAATGATTCGAAAATAAATACGGCTGCTCAAACGGTGCAATTAAAAACGCATTTTCGCTGGGTTATCATGGGGATCATTTTTGTGACCTATGCGATAAATTATATGGATCGGACGAATATCGGTGTTGTACTCCCTTTTATTTCAGAAGACTTTGGTTTAAGTAATTTTGAAGCTGGTGCGCTGGCAAGTACGTTCTTCTTAGGATACGCTGCATCGCAGATTCCAGCGGGATTTTTCTTCAGTAAATTTGGAACACGAGGCTTGGTTTCGTTGTCTATTTTAGGATTTTCTTTGTGCACATATCTCATCGGGACGGCTTCTTCACCATTTATGATTAAAGTCTATCGGTTTTTGTTAGGGGTCAGCGAAGGCCCTACGCCAGTTGGTTGTGTATCAACAATTAACAATTGGTTTCCCGCAAAGGAAAAGGGAACAGCAACAGGCCTTTACATTGCCTCAACGATGTTTGCGCCAATTCTTGTGCCGCCGCTCGTAGTTTGGATCGCACTAGAGTATGGTTGGAGAAGTGTTTTTTTCTGGTTTGCAATACCGGGGCTTGTCATGGCGGTGATTTGGTATCTTTTTGTAAAATCTAGCCCAGAAAAAAGTGAGCATGTATCAGAAAGCGAGTTAGCATATATTCGCGAGTCAGATCTTGCACTTACTGAAAAAGTTGAAAATACAGTAAAAAGAAGCCTTGGCTGGATTGATTCTTTTATTCGGGCAAAAAAAGTGGCGATTTTGGATACCAATCTGCAGGTATTTAAGTCGCGAAATATATGGGGCATATGCATTGCGTATTTTTTAATGGTAAGTGTTCTTTATGGATTATTAACGTGGATTCCATCTTATTTAGTAAAAGAGAAAGGTTTCTCCTTCATGAAAATGGGGCTGGTTGCCGCTGCGCCCTGGATCGGTGGATTTATTGGATCGATTGTGGGTGGCTGGCTTTCTGATAAGGTTTTTCTGAAACGGCGTAAACCGACGATGATCATCACGACCTTATCAACGGCGATTATGATGGCTGTGTTAATTAATATTCCCAATGATCCGAATGCAGTAGCATTTGCCTTATTTATGACAGGTTTTTTAATTAATGTCGGTTGGCCTGCTTTTACGGCTTATCCGATGGGAATGTCATCAGGCAGCACATATCCTGTTGCCATTTCACTGGTCAATACAGGCGGCAATTTAGGTGGTTTCTTTTCACCCATGATCGCGGGATTGCTTTTGGATCAGTTTAATTCGTTTACCAATGTATTTATCTATTTTGGACTGGCTGCAGCATTGGCTTTTGTCATATTGTTGACACTTGATGAACCTGTTAATGAAGCATAGATTAAAATAAATAATAGAAATGGGACTGAACTGTCGCAGCTTTAATCGTTGCGCAATATATTTTTACCTTCTTTTGAAGTTTTTTTACAAAAATATAAAAATAAATTGAAAATAATTTTCAGAAAGATTATACTGTAATTAAAATAAAAGCTTAAGATAGAGGAAAATATTATGACAAATCAGTCCTGTTTTATAAAAATTAAAAATCAATTAAATTTTTTTACGAATTCAGAAAAAAAGATTGCATTGTATGTTTTGGAAAATTATAAGGAAGTTTTAAATTATACCATTACGGAGTTAGCGGAAAAAGTTCATACAAGTGATGCATCGGTCATTCGTTTTTGCAGAAGTATTGGTTACAAAGGGTATCAGGATTTTAAAATCAATATGGCAAGGGATATTGTTCCTGCGAATAAAATTTTAGATCCTGAGCTTGATCGTGAAGATACGCCGGAAGAAATTTGCCAAAAAATCTTTTTTTCCGAAATTGCCGTGCTAAAGGATACGTTAGCGGTCTTGGATATTGAAATGGTCAAATGTGCAGCGAGAGAGATTGTGCAAGCGAAACGTATCGAAATTTTCGGCAGTGGCGGCAGTGCGTTGGTTGGTTTGGATGCACAGCATAAATTTTTAAAGGTTGGTATGAAAAGTTTTGTTCATTGCGATGCGGATATTCAGGCCATGTCGGCTTCTTTGCTTGAAAAAGGTGATGTTGCAATTGGAATTTCTCATTCGGGAAGCAACCGTAATGTTGTGCATTGTATGCAACTTGCAAAGCAGCAGGGCGCAACTACGATTGTTATGACAAACCAGGGAAAATCACCATTGTTAAAGTTTGCTGATATTGTTTTGTTTACGGCAACAAAAGAGACTGCTTTTAAGTCAGAATCTGCGACAGCTCGTATTGCGCAGCTGGCGTTGATTGATACATTGGTTGCTATGATTGCTTTAGGAGATTATGAAAATTCCTATAATGCGATTCAACAAACCAGGAAGGCTACATCGGATAATAAGTTTTGATTTAAAAGGAGGTAGAGTAGGTTATGATGCGAGCCGTTGTTTTAGCGGGACCTAATGATTTCAAAGCAACGCAGATTGAAACGCCTGAAATTGGAGATCATGAGATCTTATTAGAAATGAAAAAAGCGGCAATTTGTGGAACAGATATCCGAATTTTAGAAGGAAAGAAGACGAAGGATGTTCGTTATCCCTCTGTTATCGGACATGAAATGTGTGGAGTCATTAAAAAAGTAGGAAAAGAAGTACGTGACTTTGCTGTAGGAAATAAAGTTGCAATTGCAAATGTGATTCCTTGTCATGCTTGTAACAGCTGTCTGAATGGCAGAGAGAATGCCTGCATGAATAGAAAGGCGATTGGTTACGAATTCAATGGAGGGTTTGCCGAGTATGTTTTAATTCCTGAAATTGCTTTGGCAAGCGGCAATGTGATCCGTCTTCCTGCGCATGTTTCTTTTGCAGAGGGTGCACTGATCGAACCTCTTGCATGTTGTATTCGGGGACTTAAAAATGCGGGAACGGGATTTAATGATACGGTATTAATTGTAGGTGCCGGCCCGATCGGGCTTATGCATTTGCAATTGGCTAAAATTGCGGGCGCTTGTAAGGTCATTGTGAGTGAACCTATTGCCTCCAGACGTGAGAAAGCAGAAAAACTGGGCGCTGATCTTATTGTAGATCCGACCAAAGAAATTCTGCAGGAAATAATCAGGAAGGAAACGGATGGTTTAGGCGTGGATGTTATTATGGTCGCAATCGGTGTGCCGCAAATTGTAAATTCAACGATTAAACTATGTAAGAAGGGTGGAACCGTGAATTTATTTGCCGGTTTTGCCGGTACCGGTGAGTGTACGATTGAAGTAAATACCATTCATTATGGTGAAATCAATGTCAATGGATCTACTGCCTATAAACGTCAAGATTATCTTGAAGCGGCTCAAATGGTAATCAATCAAAAAATAAATTTGAAAGAAATTGTTACACATACATTCAAAATTGAAGAATTTCAACAGGCTTATGAAGTTTGTAAGCGTGGTGAAGGATTAAAAGTTTTGATTGAGCCATGAGGTTGTAGGTTGTAGCTTAATAGAAAAAATTTAAATTAAAAGGAGATATGAAATTATGGCGATGTTAGGTAAAGCAGTTCGTATGAGCAGACTTGTGAATTCGAAAAGTAATAAGATGATGGCGATCACGGTGGATCATTCTATTTCAAGAGGTATTATGCATGGGTTGATTCCAATTCAGGAAACCATTGATAAAATTGTTGCCGGGGGACCAGATGCGATTACAATGACAAAAGGTATTGCAGAATTATGTCTTCCAAAACATGTTGGTAAAGTATCCTTGCTCTTAAAATGCTCGAGTTATTCACCTGTGCAGCCTACGTATGATGTATGCTTTGGTGATGTCGAAGAAGGTGTAAGAATGGGCGCAGATGCAGTATCCGTTGGTGCTATGTTGCTTGGAGATCATCAGGCGGAGCAGCTTCGCGATATTGGATTGATGTCCAAGCAATGTATGGCAGCCGGTATGCCGCTCATCGGGCATATGTATCCTAAAGGGGAATCGGTTCAACCAGAAGATCGCACGAAATGGGAGAACATTGCCTACTGTGTCAGAGCAGGCGCTGAATTAGGTGTGGATATTATTAAAACGACCTATACCGGAGATCCTAAAAGTATGGAAAAAGTGGTGAAAGCGTGTCCGGCACGCGTTGTTATCCAAGGCGGTGACATAGGAAATACCGCTGAAGAATATATAAAAATGACGCGGGAAGCACTGGATGTCGGTGTTGGCGGGGTTACATTCGGCAGATTTGTTTGGGAATATAAAGATATTACTTCATTAGTGAAGACCTTGCGCAGTGTAATTCATGAAAATTACAGCGTGAAAGAAGCAGTTGAAATGTTACATGATCTTGAAAGCGATGCCAAAAAAACGGAATAAGAATAAGTTGTAAGCATAAAGTATAAGAAACGGAAAACAGCGTAACTTTTGGACAAATTCTATATTTGTGGCTTTGGTTGCGCTGTTTTATTTAGAAAAGGAGTCGCATATGAAAATTGTAATTTTAGATGGCTATACAGAAAATCCTGGGGATTTAAGCTGGGCTGGATTTGAAAAGCTAGGGGAACTTACGGTATATGATAGAACGCCTCATGAAAAAATCATTGAACGAATTGCCAAAGCCGAGGCTGTAATCGTGAATAAGACGCCGATTGATAAAGCAACGCTTGCAGCATGCCCGAATATACGTTATATCGGAGTTTTAGCGACTGGATACAATGTTGTAGATGTAAATGAAGCGAAGGAAAGAGGCATTATCGTTACGAATATTCCTACGTATGGAACGGATGCTGTCGCGCAATTTGCGATTGCGTTATTACTAGAGGTTTGTCACCATGTAGGACATCATAGTCAGGCTGTTTATGCCGGTAAGTGGGAACATAATGTGGATTGGTGCTTTTGGGACTATCCATTGATTGAATTGGCAGGAAAAACGATGGGGATTATTGGATTTGGACGAATTGGCCAAGCAACAGGTCGGATTGCCAAAGCTTTGGGAATGAAAGTGATTGCGCATGATGCACATCAAAATGAGGCTGGGGCGATGATTGCAGAATATGTTTCTTTGGAGACATTGTTTGCGCAAGCGGATGTTATCGCTCTACATTGTCCGCTATTTCCATCAACCGAAGGTATGATCAATCGTGACAATATTGCAAAAATGAAAGATGGCGTTATCATTATCAATAATTCGCGAGGACCGTTAGTTTGTGAAGCCGATTTGGCGGAAGCACTAAATTCGGGCAAAGTATATGCGGCGGGACTTGATGTCGTTTCCACAGAGCCGATAAAAGGGGATAATCCATTGTTGCAGGCGAAAAATTGTATCATTACGCCGCATATCTCTTGGGCGCCAAAGGAAAGTCGGAACCGTCTGATGGATATTGCGGTGAACAATCTGACAGCATTCGTCAATGGGGATCCGGTCAATGTAGTAAATAAAGGTTGAGTTTTACAGAAAAATAAAAAGATCAACTTACGTTAAAAAATCCGTTTGTCTGACGAAGCTCGCTTCGGATTTTAGTAAGTTGATCTTTTTTCAAGTATTTTGGGGGTTTGATGACCGTTTTATATTCATTTTTGTGGTGCCTTTATAATTTACTAATTGCTTTCATTGCATTTTTGCTGAATTCTTTAACACTTATATCTTTACTAAAGTGGCTATCTTGCCACTTTGTATAATCAAAAGGTTCTTTAATAATTAAAGAAATAAAACGTTCTGCATCGACTTTACCAAGTTTGTCAATTAAGATACTCATACCTTCATTTTTGATAATACTATCAGTTTTCATCTTACTCAACCTCCAATCGGCTTATTAATTCTATAGGATTTATTATATCAATTTCGGAAATATCTTTATTTAATAACTTTTTATCTGTGGTAAGGTAATAATCACATTTAGAAGCAACGGCACAAGAGATATGCAGGGCATCTTTGGTTTTTATACCTTTTGTCTTAAGAGTTTCAGCGAATGTTAAGATATCTTTGGATTCAATTACGGTTTCAGTGGCAATATCTTTCCAAAGAATAATAGATTGTCTTCGAATTTCAAAAGGATTCTGCATATTTTCATATTCTAAAATATAGGACCAGACAAAATCGAGTTCCCGCTTTAGTATCTGTGCTTGAACATAGAGTTTGGCTTGTGTTTCCAAATGAATTTTTAATTGTGTTTGATCATCAAATGGTCGATTAAAGCAACAATTATCCAAATAGATTTTTAACTTTGTCGTCTTGCTATGTTTTTCTATTAAATCCATGCAAACACCTCATCCTATATTTTCTTTTAGCATAATCCAATCTTCTGATTTAACAATATGCTATTTGATTTTGTATGTCAATAAAATGATGCGTATAGAAAAAATTGTATTGGAAATATCGCGAGGTTGTATGTTTTTCTTTTGATTTGTGTAGAGTATCATTTTCGTATTGTTGGTTGTTGTCAAAGAAAAAGAAATGATATAATGCATTTAAGAAAAGAAATGAAAAACGAGACAAATGGTTTTAGTGGGAGTAGAGAGGAATAGATAGTATGGGTTTAACAGAACGGCAGTTTGCCGAAATTGTCGCTGAACATGGCGGACGGGTTTTTAGAGTTGGTGGCTCTGTTCGTGATCATTTTATGAGAGCAGTGCCCAAGGATATTGATTTTAGTGTAGTCGGTATGGTAAAGAAAAATTTTAAATTGCTTTTTCCCGATGCACAGGAATGCGGTAAATCATTTCCTGTTTTTCTTTTAGCGATTGATGGGATTAAGCGCGAGGTTGCTTTTGCTCGGACCGAGAAAAAAGTAGGTACAGGGTATAAAGGTTTTAGAGTGTCCGCCAAACCCAAAATTACGATTGAAGAGGATTTATATCGCCGGGATACGACCGTGAATTCGATGGCGCAGGATGCTTTGACGGGTGAAATTATCGATCCATATGGTGGGAGAGCCGATATCGAGGCAAAAATACTAAGAGCAACGAGCGAGCATTTTTCTGATGATCCTATACGTGCTTTACGCCTTGCCGGACAAGCTGCGCGGTTTAATTTTACTGTGGACCCGGGAACGCTTCCGCTTATGTCGGCGACCAAAGAGGAGCTTGCCGAGGAACCCGTAGAACGAATTGTTGCTGAGCTAGGAAAGGTTTTATCAGAAGCACAAAAACCGGCAATGTTTTTTGAGATTTTGGCAAGAACAGCGTTACTTTCAGTTACATTTGCAGAACTTGCAAATATAAGCGAAGCTATTTTTGCAAAGGCTATGACACAGTTAAATGCTGTAGCACATGAAACGAAAGATGCTAAAATCAGGTTTGCAGCCTTCGGCGTCACATTAGATAAGGAAAGACTTACTGCATGGAATACTGCGATGACATTGCCAAATGATTGGTTAAATGCAGCAAGTATTGTCAACGAACTTATAACTGAATTGGAGAAGGCGACACCGGAAAAGATTTTTGATGCCATGCAAAGGCTAAGACGTGGTTCGCTTAATCTCGAAGAGTTCGATTTGATTACCAAAGGGACGAATTTAAATGTTTTACAGTTGTGTCCTTTGAAAAAAGTCATGGTACTGCCGAAGGATGAAGCTATTCCTCCGGAGTTGAAAGGAAAAGAGATTGGGGAATGGCTGAAACAAAAACAAATCGCACTGCTTAAAAATTATTTAAGTCGTGCGATTGAATAATGCGTTTTGAGAAAAACTATAGATTTTGAGCTTTTATTCATTCATAAAGATGTAGGGGAGCAAGATCATGACATTGCAGCAGCTAAAATATATTATTGAAATTGTAAATTGCGGATCTATTAATGAAGCCGCAAAAAGGCTGTATATTACGCAGCCTAGTCTATCTAGTGCGGTCAAAGAACTTGAAAATGAAGTTGGCATCGATCTATTTATTCGGACTTCCAAGGGAATTCAACTTTCGCGGGATGGTGCTGAATTTCTTGGTTATGCCCGGCAGGTTGTGGAACAGGTTGGGCTTTTGGAACAACGGTACTTGAACAAAAAGCCGTATCGGCAGCTTTGTTCTATTTCTACACAACATTATGCTTTTGCCGTCAATGCGTTTGTTAATTTTATTCAGAAAAGCGGTGCAGAAGAGTATGAATTTACGCTTAGAGAGACGCGAACTTATGAAATTATCGAAGATGTCAAAAATTTGCGCAGTGAAATCGGTATTATGTATAAGAATCCATTTAATCGCAGGGTGATAGAGAAATTGTTACGGGAAAATCGGCTTGATTTTCATCCATTATTTACGGCAAAGCCCCATATTTTTATTAGTACGCAAAATCCGCTTGCGAAACAAAAGGTTGTAACCTTGGAAGATTTGCAGGAATATCCATATCTATCTTTCGAACAGGGCGAGTTTAACTCTTTCTATTTTTCAGAAGAAATTTTGAGTACGGTATTTCGTAAAAAAAGTATTCATGTCAGCGATCGGGCGACTTTATTTAACCTGTTAATTGGGCTGAATGGGTATACAATCTCTACTGGAATTGTCAGTGCGGATTTAAATGGTGATAACATTATATCGGTACCGCTAGACGTTGACGATCATATTCAGATCGGCTGGATTTCCAATCATCGCACGCAGCTTAGTAAACAAGCGAATGCTTATTTAGATGAATTGAAGTCTGTAATTTTAGAATATGGGCTTTATGTGGAAGAATAGGTCATAAGTAAAATTGATTTCTCAGTGCAATATATTTCGCCTGAACGTTTGTGCATAAGCCCGCAATGCGGCTTTGCTTCTACCACCGTCCCCCGGCTTTAGATGCTTTGGTCAAAAAAGAAGGAGGATGTTGCCTTAAGATTGCAGCATCCTCTTTTGGATTGATTTAATTCAATTGAATTGTAGCGATATTTTCAAAGTCTAATGTCACGATGGCTGTATCAAATTGAATTTCAAATAAAATTAAAAATTGTCCGGCTTGCTCTATGGTATCTTTATAGTCGGGAATTTTAGCTATGAAATGATCAGCGATGTCAAAGATGGTTTGTTTGCTTTGTTTCACAATCCCTGTTGCTTTTACATGTTCATTACCGTGATGCGGGATGGTTGTAAAAGCAACTTTTTTATTTTGCTCAAATTCTTTCACTTTTTCGTTATCGCCAAAAGTAGCAAAAAACAAAAGGTTGGTAGTACTGTCAAAATAAAAATTTACGATTCTAACATTCGGTGTATTTTCTACGCTGGTCGCCAGCGCAATTTCTGTCTGTGTTTCTAAAATTCTTGTTAAATCATTTTTTGTAACCATAAAATTACTCCTTTATCTTATTTATATTTATACGATACTATGAAAAGGTGTCAATTTGTGATACCTTTTAAAAAGGATAATAAACTAGGAGTCAGAACATATGCAAAAATCAGAACGGTTAAATGATATGATGCTGTATTTAAATGACAAAAATTCATTTCACTTGAAAGATATTATGGGAAAATATGCGATTTCAAAAAGTACGGCAATACGTGATCTCAAATCATTAGAACAGATTGGAATGCCGATTTATTCGCAGGTAGGGAGAAATGGTTACTATGGAATTTTGTCCAATCGTTTGCTTTCTCCGATCGTGTTTACAGTAGATGAAATGTATGCATTGTATTTTTCTATGTGTACATTGCGTGCATATGAATCAACCCCATTTCATCTGCACGTGGAAAAATTAAAAGAAAAATTTGAAATGTGTTTATCAGAGGAAAAAGTTGAGGCGGTTCACAAAATGGAAAAAGTCCTCACTTTAGGTGTTTTAAAACATCACAATAGCAGCGTGTTGTTAAAGGAAATTTTACAAATGGCGATAGAGGAAAAGGGCTGTGAAATTTTATATAAAAAAGAATCTGCTGATACGTTATATGTCGTGCAATTTTTTGAAATTACCTCTGCATATGGGCAATGGTATGTAACTGCACATAATTTTGCAACAAATCGGCCCCAAGTATTTCGGTGTGATAAAATCATTTCAATGAAGCAGACCCTTCAATATGCTACGAAAACGATTGATGAATTAAAGAAAGCGGGAGTGAAAATTTTCAGAAATCAAGCTGCAATTGATTTTGAAGTTGTTATAACTAAAAAAGGTGTGGATTTATTTCACAAAGAACATTATCCTTCTATACAGCTTTATATGGAGGAAGAAAAGTTTTTGCTTAGAGGTTTTTACAATCAGGGCGAAGAAAATTTTATCGCCAATTACTTGATTGCATATGCCGAAAACATCATCTCAATAAAACCAGACAAACTTAAGAATTTACTTTGTTCCAGAATTGATGCGCTAAAACAATATTATACGACCATATAATATTGTTTTGGCATCCAATCTTAACATTAACTTTGTTGAGGTGCTATAAGGTACTTCGTATACATGTCGAAGTATAAAGGTTAACTTATTTAATAGAATTGGTTTACAAACGATGGGGAGCGAGGTACAATAATAACAAAATGGTAAACTTTTAATGATGAATAAGTTAACGATGAACGAAAGGGATACAATTTATGGGTGCAAAAGAGATTGTTGAGCTTGGTGAAAAGGTTTTATCTGGACAAGAAATCAATGAAGAAGAGGCTTTATATTTGGCGGAAACTTGTGCAGAAGACATTCCCTTACTTGGGGCTTATGCAAATAAGATCCGTAGTAAGTTTGCAGGGGATAAGGTTGATATGTGCGGCGTAATCAATGCACGTTCAGGTTTATGTTCAGAAGATTGTAAGTTCTGCTCTCAATCCGTATATTATCAGACGGATTCTCAGCCATTTTCTTTAATATCAAAAGAGGCAGCTTTTGCCGCTGCAGAAAAACTTTTTAAAGCTGGTGCAGAGCGTACGAGTATTGTTACGAGCGGAAAAGGAATGGAAGATGATCCGGATTTTGTTTATATTGTTCAAATGCTACAGTATATTTTGTCGAAATCTAAGATGAAAATTTGTGCGAACTTGGGAACCATTAACTACGAACAGGCAGTTTATTTGAAAAAAATAGGTATTAAGAGGTATGCACATAATCTTGAAACCAGTCAAAACTTTTATCCGCAGATATGTACAACGCATCCTTATGAGGAACGATTTGATACCCTGACAGCGGTGAAAAAAGCTGGATTAGAGCTTTGTTCAGGCGGTATTATTGGGTTGGGCGAGAGTTGGAGTGATCGGATCAGTCTTGCACTTACGTTGCGCGCGCTAGATGTGGATTCTGTTCCGATTAATATATTAAATCCGATCAAAGGAACGTTATTAGAATATCAAGAGCCATTATCTGTATTGGATATTTTAAAGACATTTGCTATTTTCCGATTTATTTTACCCGATAAAATTATACGCCCGGCAGGAGGGCGCGAAGTGAATTTACGGGATATGCAGGGCGCTGTTATGTTAGCGGGGGCAAATGGTTTAATTGTTGGCAATTATTTAACGTTTGGTGGTCGCGATATAGAAAAAGATTTTATGATGGTTAAAGATGCAGGCTTGTGTCCTGAAATGAATTAGGGGGTAAAACGATGAGTTATGATTTGATTTTTTCCTTGGGGAAAAAGGTTTTGGATGGTGGGCAGCTGACGCTTGAAGAAGCGTTGCAGCTTACACAAATTCATGAAGATGATATTCCGATTTTATTGGGGGTCGCCAATAAGGTGCGAATAAAATTTACCGGGAATCAAGTTGACACTTGTGAAATCGTCAATGCCCGTTCAGGTGGCTGCTCAGAAAACTGCAAATTTTGTGCACAATCCGCCCATCATAAAGTAGAGTTTGAAAGATATCCGTTAATGCCGGAAGATCAGATCATAGATGCCGCAAAGGCTGCTGAATCTCATGGCGCATATCGTTTTTGTGTTGTAACGGCTGGGTGTGGGATGAAAGCGGATTCGGATTTTGTTAAACTTACCGATGCAATTAAGCGGATTGGGCGAGAAACAAATTTAGAGCGTTGTTGCTCACTTGGAATTTTAGAGCCGGAGCATGTCAAAGCTTTGAAAAAAGCTGGGATCACACGCTATCATCATAACCTAGAGACAAGCAAAAGTTATTTTGATCAAATTTGTACGACACATACTTATGATGAACGTGTTAATACAATAAAACATATTAAAGCTGAAGGATTGGAAGTCTGCTCAGGTGGTATTATCGGCTTAGGTGAGAGCTGGGAAAATCGAATAGAGCTGGCGTTTGCACTGAAAGAATTAGACGTGGACTCTGTGCCGATTAATGTCTTAAATCCCGTAAAAGGAACTGCACTTGAAGACCGTTTACCCTTGAAACCAATGGAAGTTTTGCAGACGTTTGCAATATTTAGATTGATATTGCCTACAAAAATTTTGCGTTATGCGGGTGGTCGTGAAAAAGCATTAGGAGAACTGGTACCACTTGGTTTTCTTTCAGGCATCAATGGAATGCTGATCGGCAATTATTTGACCACCAATGGACGTGGTGCGAATCGCGATATTGATACGATTCGGGAATTGGGATTGAAACCGATTGTAGAGCAGGCATTATAGGCGAACATAATGATATTTCCATATGTTTTGGAATATGTGGAAGTATGAGTATGAAAATTTGTCCGTATAATAGTAACTTTAATAGGTTTCATAACGAATAGATTTTTAAACGATCTAATTTTATGGTTATTTACGTAAAAAACAATAGAATATGGATTTGAGCAGAAAATAAAATGTAGAAATCACTGATTTTAAAAGAGTATTTCATTAATTGTGGCAGGAATTTTTTCTGGAAGCAAAGAATGTAGTAAGTGTGTATTTTAAATAATACTTTTTAAATAGGAACAATTGTTTAAAATTTGTTCCAAAAAAGTAAGAACAAAGGAGAGATACTATGCAATTAAAAGGAACAAAAACAGAAAAAAATCTAGCGGCGGCATTTGCAGGTGAATCTCAGGCAAGAAATAAGTATACATACTTTGCATCCGTTGCCAAAAAAGAAGGTTATGAGCAAATCGCTGCGATATTCGATGAAACAGCAAATAACGAAAAAGAGCATGCGAAACTTTGGTTTAAAGCGCTCGGGGAACTTGGTGACACGCCTGCGAATTTACTTCATGCTGCCGAAGGTGAAAACTATGAATGGACAGATATGTATGACGGTTTTGCCAAAGATGCGGAAGAAGAAGGATTTACTGCTTTAGCAGCGCAATTTAGAATGGTTGCAAAAATTGAAAAAGCGCATGAAGAAAGATATCGTGCACTGATTAAAAATATAGAAATGCAAAAAGTATTTGAAAAATCCGAAGAAAAAATCTGGGAATGCCGCAATTGTGGACATCTTGTAATGGGCAAAAAAGCACCTAAGATGTGTCCTGTTTGCGCACATCCACAAAGCTTCTTTGAAGTTAGAAAAGAAAATTATTAATTAAATACAAAGGGACGGTGGTAGTGTCTTAAAGGATAGGACGATACCACCGTCCCTTTGCCGTCCCCTCGGCTTCGGTATCAAAAGAAAGCCGAACAAAAATAATAAATCGAAAGTTGCTAACAAGGAGGGGTATAATGAGATTAGGCGCAATAGTATTAGATAGTGATAACATTGAAGAATTATCTGATTTTTATGCAAGCATGTTAGGGTGGACTAAAAGTAGCCAGATTCATGAAGAGGAAAAATGGATTACTGTAATAAAAGCGGATTATAGCGAAACACCTTTAATATTTCAAGAAAACCCTGATTATAGCAGCCCCAAATGGCCATCCAATAAGGACGAACAGCAACAAATGATACATTTGGACTTTTATGTTAGAATGGATGAATTTGAAAGTAAAATAGAGCACGCAATTCAGTGTGGAGCTAAAATCGCGGAAAGCCAATTTTCAAATAGATGGAAAGTGATGATAGACATTGCCGGACATCCTTTTTGCATTATTCCAATACCAAAAGATATATATGAACAGCGATATCGTTAAATGAAAATCTTAATCTCCTAGCTATGCTGGGGGGAACAGAGTAAAAAGACGAGGGGACGGTGGTAGTGTCTTAAAAGATAGGACACTACCACCGTCCCTTCGTCCTTCTTTCGTCCTTGAATGGATAGGGAAATAAGATAAAAGACCTATGGTGTAAATATCTTTTAATGGTAAAATAATGAATATTAATGACAGCTTTTGCGACATGCTTATATTGAAGGGGTGGACAAGAGCGAGGCGCTGTAGTCTGATTGGTCAAGATATGGTGATGGAGATTAGTCATAGTAAACGAAGAAATGAAAGGATGATATAGCGATGAAAAAAGTATGGATGATAACCATGGTTTTGTTGTTGGCATACTCTAATTTGGTTTTTGCCGCGCCCAGTGAGTCTGAAGTCGTAGCGTCATTTAAAAGCTATGTAGACCAGGAAGTCAAAAAAGCAATGGATAGCTATAAAGGGCAGAATTGGCTGGTTTTCATAATTAATAAGAAACAACCACCTAACTGGCTAGAGCCGCCATTTTGGAGGATAGTGCACTTTACAGTGAATGGCGAGTACACGATTGATCTTCGTAAGAATGATTCTTTGATTAGACCCTATGTTGGAATATTGAAAATTGATAAAGTCAATTATTATGAGGATTTTTCCAGCCAAGAAGCTGCTGCGCAATGTGATTCGCCCAAATATCGGGATACTGACCACTATACATTTAGTATTGCCTATCAAGAGGATAAATGGGTAGTCACTAAAGTTGAGTTGCAATATGACGGTGAGCAGGATACAAATAGTATTTATGATGTATTGAAGCTTAAACCTCAAGTGAATCATCTGTATTAGAGGAACAAGAGATTATGGATTTATAACCCCAAAATATCGTTTGTTGAAGATAGATTGTGGAAAATGACCGCTTCATCGCATCTGTTGCAATGAATATCAAATTTATTGTTGAAAAAACGTGTCACATAACGAGTTTTAAAAACTTGTTGTGTGACACGTCTTTTATTTTAGGGATAGATTAAATTTATCATTTTAAATGGTTTGCTGGAATAATCCGTGATTGGAACAATAGAAATATAGTTTGCCGTGCCCGAATTTATGAAATCTAAATTGCAGATTCCATTCGGGATATTGTTTCACGATAAAAACTTTATCACCTGTAACATAGGCGACAAATGCAATATAATGTTCTTTTATCATCTCATGAGAGGCAGAGATATAGAGCTCATCCTCTATAGGTTCTATTGCTAATCGATGTTTTTCATCGGTTTTAACTGCGGTTAATGGTTCCAGCTTTTTCCCGCAGCAGGAGATGTTGGCCTCGCCCGTCGCAGTCATGAGATTTTGACATTGCGGGCAGACGTAAAATTTTATCTTTTTCATATTTCCTCCAATGGTTTCGTTTAATTCAATGCTGCCGGATAAGAGATATTCAATCGGAACGCCAAGGTTTTGCGATAATTCTGGGAGTAAGGATACATCGGGGCAGCCAAGTCCCCGTTCCCATTTGCTGATTGTTTTATCGCTGATATTCATTAAATCAGCAAGGTCTTTTTGTGTCATGGATTTTTCTTTTCGCAGCTGGTAGATTAATCTGCCGATTTTTTCGCAATTCATCTGTATCACCTCACAAATTCATTGTAGGATATTTTGCAGTTAAGAACAATAAACGAACCGTAGAGTTAGATGGCGGTAAAATAATAAAGTTTATTTTTATAGTTTGTACGCGCTGGTATATTTCAATAACAAAAAAAGGGCGCTTGTCAGATCTTTAGGATTTGACAAGCGCCCTTCTTTTTTATGTGAATTTATATATTTTTTAATAAAGAACTGGCAATTCCGATGTATTGTGCAGGCGTTAAAGCCAGTAAACGTTTTTTGTCCGCTGCTGGAAGATCTACGCTTTCGATAAAGGCCTTGAGATCTTCTTCTGCGATGCCTTTCCCGCGTGTGATTGCTTTTAATTGATCGTAGGAATTGGCATGTCCGTTTTTACGCATGACAGTTTGTACTGCTTCAGATAGAACTTCCCACGCATGGTCTAAGTCGGCAGCAAGGGATTCTTTATTTACTACTGTCTTTTTCAAACCTTTTAATGCGTAAGTAATGGCAAGATAGGAATGTGCGATACCTGTACCGATATTGCGTTGTGCCGAGGAATCGCTAAGGTCACGTTGCAAACGGGAGATCGGCAATTTATTTGCTAAATGATCCAATACGGCATTGCTCAGACCGAGATTTGCTTCTGAATTTTCAAAGTCAATTGGATTTACTTTGTGTGGCATTGTGGAAGAACCTACTTCACCAGCAATTGCTTTTTGCTTAAAGTAACCAAGTGAAATATAAAGCCACATATCACGATCGAAATCTAGAAGAATATTGTTAAAACGCGCAAGTATATGGAATGTTTCAGCAACATAATCATGCGATTCAATCTGTGTAGTTAATGGGTTGTAAGTTAAGCCAAGACCTTCTACAAAAGAACGAGAGGTTGCTTGCCAATCTACTTCTGGATAGGCAATGCTATGGGCATTAAAATTGCCGACAGCACCGTTGAATTTGCCTAGATATTCTTGTGCACGAAGTTGTTTTAGCTGACGATTCCAGCGATAGATAAATACAGCCAGTTCTTTTCCAACTGTTGTAGGCGATGCAGCCTGTCCGTGGGTATGTGCGAGCATGGGAATGTCTTGTTCTTCTTTTGCCATTGTTGTAACCGTTTGAATCAAGTTTTCCATAGCTGGAAGCCAAACATCCTCAATCCCGTGTTTTAGCATGAGCGCATAGGAAAGATTGTTAATGTCTTCTGATGTACAAGAAAAATGAATAAATTCTAATACGTCAGATAATGACATGCTGCCTAAAGTTTCGCGCAGATAATATTCGATTGCTTTTACGTCATGATTGGTTGTGCGTTCAATTTCTTTAATGCGCAATGCTGCAGCTTCATCAAAATTTTTCACAATATCGCGTAAAAATGTAATTTCTTCTGGAGTAAAGGAACGAATTTCAGAGAAAGCAGAGTTGTTTGCCATCGCGATTAGCCATTCTACTTCTACGTGGATCCGATATTTTATTAAAGCCCATTCTGAAAAATAGTCGCCTAAAGGTGCCGTAATGTGTCCATAGCGTCCTTCTAGCGGCGTAAGTGATTTAATGCTCATTTTTATACCTCATCATTCTTTCAAAATTAACAGCATCAATGAAATTGCCATCAAAAATATATGATTATTATACTACATTACAGCCTTACAATGCCACGCTATAAAATAAATTATCTAAAAACAAAGAAAAATGAGAATAGGAAGTCTGTTTGTTCAAAGATTCTAGAAAGAAGTCTCGTTTAAAAATGCTTGAGATTTGTTAATATGCGATTTAAGGTTTGTAGGTTAAGTGACCCGGTGCCAAGGCTGACACCTAAGATAACAAAACAGAGGGCGGCTAGATAGTTCCATTCTAATGGTTCATTTAAGAAAAATGCAGATGCAAAGACACCGGCGACAGGAATTCCATTTTGGAAAAGGGACGATTTGGAGGCACCGATGCGCTGTATACCCATATTCCACCACAAAGCGCCTAAAGCGGTGTTTACTAAGCTGGAAAATAAGAGTACGCTAAGTGGATACATATCAAATGCGCCTTCATAAATCCAAATAGGATTTACAAAACAGCCAAATATAATTAGGGCCAACGTGGCAACCGCGTGCGTATATGCGGTTACGATTAATGGGGCAACATTCGCAGTACTTTTTTTTACGAATAAGGAGCCAATAACCGCCGTGAGCATGGCTAGAAACATAACAAAGTCACCGAATAGAGTAGCCGTACCTTGAATTTTGCCAGATACTACGAGTATAACACCGCTGAAACCAAAGCAAATGCCCAGCCCTTTAAACCATGTTAGAGGTTCAGCGGCTAGGCGGCTTGCCAAAAGTGCTGTTAGAAGAGGGTTCAGACCTAGAATGAGAGCAGCATGAGTTCCGCTGGTCAAGGCAATGCCAGAAGATAGTGTTATATGATGAAGAAATATTGCAAATAGGGAAACGCCAAGCATGGGGAATAAAGCAGATTGTGGTGGCCTTTGGAATCCGTATTTGGAAATGACGATAGGCAGTAAAAGGCAGGTAGCTAAAAAAAGACGGATAGGTGCGAGTGACAATGGTGGGAAAAATGTAGTCAGGTATTTTATCATTACGACATTGATTCCCCAAAGGATAACGACGAATACTAACAATCCTGAGGTAGAACAATACTTTCGTGCAGGCTTAGACAACGCGGCAAAAAGTATCATGAACTTTTGTACATAACTAGATTTTTCACGCATACAATCTTTTCTCATGTATACACCTCTCTACAATAGGATTAAGTTGCTGTATTAAGAGTAAGCATGATACTATTGTAAGAAATGATATGGTGTTTTTCATGAACAATCTTGTGAAAATATAGCATAATCTTGTTGAGGTGAAGCATATGGATATTGAGCAAGTCGGTCAGAGATGTAGGTTTAGCCGCTCAGATTTTCCTGTGGATATCCATCGCAGTGAGCATCATAGAATAGGAACTGTCATTGAATGTCATTGGCATGAAAACTTTGAAATTCTGTACTTTGAGAAAGGCGCAGCAACGGTCTATTGCAATTCTCAGCCAATTCAGGTTGAGACGGGAGATTTGATTATTATAAACAGTAATGATTTACATTACTGTGAAAGCCGTTCTGAGCATCTAATTTATTATGTTGTTGAATTTGATCTTACCTTTATTCAGAGTAATCAAATTGATTTATGCCAGCTCAAGTACATGGTACCTTTAGTGCAAAATAGATTTCTTTTTCGTAATCAGATCGAAAAGGACAGCAGCTTGCGAGAAGAAATTCTGCAGCTTATATCCGAGTATTATAGAAAAGAATTTGGCTATGAATTATCTGTAAAATCTTATATTTATCGTGTTTTAGTGCTATTACTTCGTTATTATAAAGAACAAACGATAAGTGAAGCGGCAAAAAAACATCAACGCAGAACGCTAGCTTGTCTTGCACCGGTGTTAGAATACATGGAAGCTCATTATACAGAGAAACTCACGCTCGATGCGCTTTCTTCAGCCGCGCATATGAGTTCTTATTATTTTTGCAGATTATTTAAAAGTTTTACCGGAAAATCGCCTACTGCGTATATTACACATCTTCGTTTGAACAAAGCTGCAGTTCTCTTACAGGAAAATAAACTAAATATCACAGAAGTAGCATTAACAGTGGGGTTTAGTGATAGTAACTATTTTAGTCGTCAATTCAAAAAATATAAAAAGGTAGCACCTTCTAAGTTACAGAAGTAGGTTGAACAGTAAAAATTGGTATTGCAGATTGGGGAATGGGCAAGCTTTTATGAAAAAGAAAATCGTTCGGTGGTTGAGAAGCTGCGTGATTATCATTGTCACGTCAGCTTTTTTTACGCTTGAAAATTCAAATTACTACGAGTTTGTTGCAGTTTTTTTTGTCATAACGGCTGCTTATAGCGTAAGAAAAATATCTTAGTGATGGATTTATATTTAAATAAAATATTAAATTCGGTTGATTTTATCAGCAAAAAATAGTATTGTTAAATAAATGATAGAAATGTTTTAGTACATGTTAAATAAATAAAAATTATGTTAATTCATGTATAATTAGCATGTTTAGAAGCGTAGCGATTTATTCACAAATTCGATGGGAAGAGGAGTATTTAGCAAACGTGATTGAACACAAAGAACACGAAGTACACAACGGGTAGATCATACTGATTCCTTTGCGTCGAGTTGTAGCTTTGTGTTTTTTTATGAGGATGTATAGTTAAAAGAATAATAGAATATGCTTATGGAAACAATGGAGAACAAAGCTTTATGATAATGACTGGTGTCATTCCAGTTTTATAGAAATATGCTGGCGCACAGCCTATGGGCAGTGTAGGGGGGAGGGGATTCATTATGTTAGAGGAGTTTGGCAGTGTTGGATTGTTATTGTTGATTGCCTTTGCGTTTCCGTTATTGGCATTAGGAACGGCATTTATCATTCGACCACATCCTCGAAATCAAGATATTGAAAAATCTTTACCGTATGAGTGTGGCGTTGATACGGTCGGCGAAACTTGGGTTCAGTTTAGAGCAAGTTATTTTTTGTATGCTTTGGTTTTTATTGCTTTTGATATTGAGACTGTATTCTTGTATCTATGGGCGATTCAGTTTAAGCAGCTTGGGACGTTTGCCTTTATTGAGATGTTTATTTTCCTCAGTATCTTATTGGTGGGCTTAGGATATGCATGGAAGAAAGGGGCCTTGGAATGGAAGTGAATCATTTACAGAAGCAAGAAGACAATGCCTTGCTTCAGAAAAATATTATTTTAACCAGCGTTGATACTGTATTAAAGTGGGCGCGCAGTAATTCTTTATGGCCTTTATCTTCAGGGCTTGCTTGTTGTGCGATCGAAATGATGTCCGCTGCCGCTGCTAGATTTGATTTATCAAGGTTTGGTTATGAAGTCTTTCGTGCTTCACCCAGACAGGCAGATTTGCTTATTGTGGCTGGTACTTTAACTTGGACAATGGCTGGTCCACTCAAACGTTTGTATGCACAGATGCCAGAGCCGAAATATGTGATTGCAATGGGGAGCTGTGCAAATTCCGGAGGTCCTTTTGCGGATTCTTACTCCGTTGTTCCCGGTGTGGATCAGATCTTACCGGTGGATGTATATATTCCTGGCTGTCCGCCGCGTCCGGAGGCCTTAATTCATGGGATGCTGGAGTTGAAGCGGAAAATTAACAATCCTGAAGTTGCGAGGAAAGAAGTATGAGCAGTCGAGATGCGATACAGCTATTAGAAGAATTACAGGCACGGTATTCGGATGTTGCGAAAATCGTGGGGGAAGGAACTCAGCAAGTTTTACTTGTTGAAGCCGGCGGGATGCTGGAGTTGTTTGAGGAACTTAAAACAAATGAGAGCTATCAATTCAACATGTTACGTAATCTAACCGCGGTGGACTACACTGACTATCTAGAAATGGTATATCATTTCTATTCTTTTCCAAATCGGCGGGCGATTACAGTGAAAGTGCGTTGTGATATACAAGATCCGCAGGTTTCATCTGTCACAGCGATTTGGCCTTCGGCGGATTTTCAAGAACGGGAAATCTATGATCTACTTGGCGTCCAGTTTCAAGGGCATCCTGATTTAAGACGTATTTTGCTGCCGGAGGATTTTTCAGGACATCCGTTGCGGAAAACGTATGAGATGAAAAATACAAGGGAAAAGAGGTAGTCTATGCATGGTAAAGACAGAAACCTATACGCTGAATATGGGACCACAGCATCCGAGTACGCACGGTGTTTTACAAGTTGTATTAGAACTTGATGGAGAACGGGTGGTACAAGCGATGCCGCATATGGGATATTTGCATCGCGGGATCGAAAAGTTGGCTGAGAGTCGAACCTATGCGCAGTTTATTCCCTATACCGATCGTTTAGATTATGTTTCTTCTATGGGCAATAATTTAGGTTATTGTCAAACGGTAGAAAAGTTGATGGAGATTGTAGTTCCAGAACGTGCGGAGTATCTTAGAATTATGATGACGGAGCTGAATCGTATTGCGAGTCATTTGATTTTTATGGGGTCGCTGGCAATGGATTTGGGGGCTTCAACCGGTATGATGTTCGGCTTTCGCACGCGAGAGCGAATTTTGGATTTGTTTGATATGGTTTGCGGTGCCAGACAGACTTATAGTTACATACGATTTGGCGGTGTTTCAGCGGATCTTCCATCCGCGTTTATCCCTGCATTGAAAGAATTTTTGGCGGATTTTCCTGCGATGCTTGAAGAATATCACAATTTGTTGACTGGCAACGAGATTTTTTATCATCGATTAAAAAATACGGGAATAATTTCTGGGCAGAGAGCACTAGAAATAGGTTTAACTGGACCTGTTTTGCGTGCATCCGGCATTGCCTATGATATTCGCAAAGCCGAGCCATATGGTGTGTATGATCGATTTGATTTTACAGTACCTTTGGGCAAAGTTGGAGATTGCTGGGATCGATATATTGTGCGTATGGAAGAAATGCAGCAAAGTTCTGAGATTGTACGGCAAGCGCTGGAACAAATGCCTGAGGGGGAAATCATGGCGAAGATTCCCAAGATAGTAAAACCGCCAGTTGGCGAAATGTATCATTCCATTGAAAATCCACGCGGTGAGCTGGGGTATTATATTGTAAGCAATGGTTCAACCAAACCTTACCGCCTCCATGTGCGGCGTCCTTCTTTTATCAATTTGCAGGTGTTGAATGAAGCTTGTCAAGGTTTGCTGATCGGTGATGTTGTAGCTGTACTGGCGACGTTGGACTCGTTGATGGGAGAAGTGGATTGTTAATGCTAGGCGAGGGGGTGTAAAACATGCAAGAAATTATGGGATTATTGCAAATTTCCATTGTCTTAAGAGGTGCTTTGGCACATTTCATTTCTAACCCGCAGGCATTGGAGCTTTGTATCAATTTAATCCAGGTCGGTGCGATTTTTATGATGATTTCTTTAGCCGCTGTAGTACTTGTTTATACGGAGCGAAAGGTAAGCGCTTTTGTGCAGCGGCGTTCCGGCCCTAATCGTGTTGGCCCGGGAGGCACGCTGCAGTCCGTTGCTGATATGGTTAAGCTTATGGCGAAGGAAGATATTATACCGCTTGGTACGGATAAATGGATGTGGATGCTGGCGCCTATTTTATTGTTTATTCCTGCAGCGGCAGCGTTTGTTGTAGTGCCATTCGATCATAAAGCAATTTTTGCAGATTTAAATATTGGTATTTTTTATTTTATGGCGATATCTGCGCAATCTGTTTTACCGTTTTTGATGGCGGGGTGGGCGTCTAATAACAAATATTCTCTGGTAGGTGGCATGCGAACGGTTGCCCAGATGCTTAGCTATGAGGTTCCGATGGTGCTTTCGATTTTAGGAATTGTGATGCTCACAGGTTCCATGCGTATGAGTACCATTGTGGTGATGCAGCAGCAAGTGTGGTTTATTGTTTTGCAGCCGCTTGCGTTTGTCATTTATGTAATTACGGCAACGGCAGAAATTAATCGTGCGCCGTTTGACTTGGTTGAAGGAGAGTCAGAATTGGTTGCAGGACCATTTACGGAATATACAGGTATGCGCTGGGCATTGTTTTTTTTAGCTGAGTACGCAAATTTACTGGCTGTGTCGGCGATTGCCACTACGTTGTTTTTGGGCGGGTGGAACGGACCGTGGCTGCCTGGCTGGGTATGGTTTTTCCTTAAAGTAGGCGGGATGATTTTTCTGTTTATGTGGTTTCGCTGGACGTTTCCTCGGCTGCGGATTGATCAGCTGATGTCGTTTGGCTGGAAGATATTACTTCCTTTGGCATTGGTCAATCTCATTGCTACGGGTATTGGTATCTATGTGTTCGATTTTTTCAGTTAGGAGGAATGCAGTATGCTGGGTAAAGGTTTGCTAAAAGGGATGCGTGTTACTTTAAAAACTTTTTTTCATAAAAAAGAAACCTTGCAATATCCTGAAAAAAAATTAACCATGCCTGAGCGATTTCGTGGTGGTGAACTAAATTTAAATCATAAGAAATGCATTGCCTGTGGTCTTTGTGCAATGACATGCCCGAATCATGTTATCGCGCTGACGACAGAAATGAATGAGAATAAAAAAAGATTTTTAAAAACTTATGTGTATCATTCGGGTTTGTGCTTATACTGTAATTTTTGTGTTGAAGCATGTCCTACCAACGCAATTTCTTGGGATAAGAATTATGAGAACTCCACATACTTCCGAGATGCGTTAGATATTGATTGTTTAGCGATTGCCAAACAGAGAGATATGCAGGAAAATGAGACGGAGCAAGGGAGGGATGGGAATGCATGAACTTGCCTACACAGCTGCATTTTTTATCTTTGCGGTGCTTACAGTAGCATCAGCAGTCGGCGTTGTGGCAAAAAGTGATCTTGTACATAGTGCATTATTACTGGCGTTGTGCTTTGTTGGTGTAAGCGGGTTATATGTGTTGTTGCAGGCTGATTTTTTGGCTGCAGTCCAGATCTTAATTTATAATGGGGCGATTGCGATTGTTTTTGTGCTTGGAACGATGTTGACACGGCGTAGCAGTCGACATGGAACCAATGATACGGATGAGAATGTTCCATCAAAGTGGGTTACGGCAGTCAGCGGATTATTTGTTCTCGTTGTCTTGGGGGTGATTGCTACAACCCCATGGCGGTATTCTGTGGTGGAGGCGGTGCAAGATACGCCGTCACTTCTTGCACAATTGATACTTACCGATTATATGGTGGTCATGGAAGCCGCTGCAGTGCTTTTACTGGCAGCGATGATTGGTGCAATTGTGTTGGCAAAGGGAGTGGAAGAATGATTGGTTTGACGCATTTTTTAACAGTTGCGGCGATGGTGTTTGTGATCGGTTTATATGGAGCATTGACGAAGCGAACCATTATTGGAATTTTGATGAGTATTGAGTTGATGTTGAATGCTGTTAATATCAACTTGATCGCTTTCTCGCGCTTTATTACACCGGAAGTTTTAACAGGACAAATCTTTGCGATTTTTACAATCACGGTTGCGGCGGCCGAAGTAGCCGTTGGCTTGGCCATGGTTTTTCGCATATATCATGATCGAAATACTGTGCATGCTGCTCGACTGAATAAAATGCACTGGTAAGATTTGATCGAGAGAGTAGGTGAGAATTTTGTTTAGCCAATACGCATTGCAACATGCTTGGTTGATTCCGTTGATGCCAGCGGTGGCTTTCATTCTGGTTGGTGTTTTTCTGCGTCGTTTTGCTGCGACTTCGGCAGTGATTTCTATTGGATTGAGTTTTTTAAGTTTTGTTTTGGCACTCGGTGTTGGCATTGGAATTATAGAAAGCAATATTACGGTGGATGCTCCATTGATTCAAAAAATACCTTGGGTTTCAATTACGGGATTTTCTGCCGAGATGGGTGTATATCTAGATCCGATCTCTGCGATGATGCTATTTGTCGTCACGCTGATTACGCTATTGGTACAAATCTATTCCGTTGGCTATATGCGCGGCGATGATGGATTTGGACGTTTTTTTGCGTATCTATCTTTATTCTCTGCAGCTATGCTGGGGTTGGTTCTCGCAGTTAACTTTATGCAATTGTTTGTTTTTTGGGAATTAGTTGGTCTGTGTTCCTACCTTTTAATTGGGTACTATTTTCATAAAATTTCCGCACGGGAAGCGGCTAAAAAAGCGTTTTTTACAACACGTGTGGGTGATTTTGGATTATTGATTGGAATTTTACTTTTGCAGAGTTTGTTTGGTACATTGGATTTTAGAGAATTGGCAATTGTAGTGCCTGGATACGCTTGGCAATATGGTACAGGTTTCCTCACAGCCGTGGCAATTCTCTTGTTTCTTGGTGCAGTTGGAAAATCGGGACAGTTTCCGCTGCATGTATGGCTGCCGGATGCGATGGAAGGACCCACACCTGTGTCGGCGCTGATTCATGCGGCAACGATGGTCGTTGCCGGGGTGTATTTGATCGCTAGGAGTTTCTTTTTATTCAGTATTTTACCGAATGCATTGGAGATCATCGCTTGGATTGGGGCGTTTACTGCTTGTTTTGCTGCCAGTATTGCAATTACACAAAGAGAGCTGAAACGTATTTTGGCATATTCTACAATCAGTCAGTTGGGATATATGATGCTAGCACTTGGGGTAGGCAGTGTCACAGCGTCGATGTTTCATTTGATGACACATGCATTCTTCAAGGCCTCGTTATTTTTAACGGCTGGTGTGGTTTTACATGCTTTGCCGGATAAATCCGATATTTTTACAATGGGTGGATTACGTCATAAGATGCCGCTTGCATTTGTCGCAATGACGATTGGTGTTCTCGCGATATCCGGTATTTGGCCGTTTGCGGGTTTCTTTTCAAAAGATGAAATTTTGCTGGCCGCTTCTCAAGTGAGTATGCCGCTATACAGTCTCGCCATGCTGACTTCTTTTATGACGGCTTTTTATATGGCAAGGTTGCTGATCGTTGTATTTTGCGGTCCGGAAAAGATGGAGCATCAACCGCATGCTGTGCCAATTTCTATGCAAGTCTCGATCATCGTACTTAGTATTTTTTCTGTTGTAGGAGGCTATATACCGTATGTAAATCATTTTGGTGAATGGGTTCGATTTGGGTTGAGCACACATGCAGCTATCAATTGGAGTATTGCAATCGTCTCAATGGGCGTATCAATCGCGGCGATTTGTCTGGCTTGGCTGATCTATGGCACGGAGAAAGTTTCAGCGGATCAATTGATTAGACGGTTTCGTCTGTTATACAAACTAAGTTTTCACAAATATTATATCGATGAACTTTATCTATGGATGAAGCGTACGTTTGTCGATGGCTTGGGAAGATTTTTGTATTGGCTGGAACTGCACTTTGTAGAAGGGATTGTCAATGAAATTGCGCGTTTACCCGTACAGGTTGGTGATTTAGTACGCAAAGGACAGTCCGGTAATTTGCAGCGTTACAGCTTGGTTATGTTTAGTGCACTGCTCATTATTATAGCGGGGCTGGTATTTGGCGATCCGCTATGGAAGTTGATCTTAGCAGGGGGTGATTTTTAAAATGTCCGAATTTCCATTGTTGACAACAATTTTACTCACACCTGTTTTGGGAATCTTGATTTTATCTTGTATGCCTCGGGCGGCAGATCAAATGATTAAGATGATTTCTGCGATCACAATGTTGATTACGCTTGCTTTAACAATGTATGCCTATGGTGCGTATGATGTTAGTTTAGGCGGCATGCAGTATAAGGAAAATGTTGTTTGGGTTCCTGATTTGGGCGTGTCTTATGCACTGGGAGTGGATGGCATTTCATTACCGCTTCTGTTGCTTACGGTTCTTGTAGGTTTTTCGGCAGTTTTTGTTTCATGGAAAGTTGAGAAACGTTCCAAAGAATTTTTTATTCAATTGCTGCTGTTAGTTGTTGGCGCGATTGGAACATTTGTCGCGCAGGATCTGTTTATCTTTTTATTATTTTATGAAGTAGGGATCATTCCGAGTTATATTATGATGGTGGTTTGGGGATCTGCTAAGCGTGTGCGTAAAGAATACGCAGCAATGAAATTGGTGATTTATTTATTGTTAGGTTCGGCCTTTATGCTCGCTGGCGTGATTGCCTTATATATCAATGCTTTTCCGGCAGGCATGCGAACCTTTAGTCTGCAAGTTTTAGCGCAGGCGCAGGCATTTGGACATTTATCGGAATCGGTTCAAATTATCGCATTTTTCTTATTGCTCTTAGGGTTTGGTTCAACATTGGCGATGTGGCCATTTTATAGCTGGGCGCCTGACGGTTATGCAGCGGCACCGACTGGTGTAGCGATGCTTCATGCCGGTGTATTAAAGAAAATTGGCGCTTATGGTTTGATTCGTATCGGAATGGTGATTTTACCATTGGGTGCTAAGTTTTGGGCGCCGATGATTGCATTTGTTGCAGTAATCAATATTTTGTATGGGGCATTTCTTGCACTGGTTCAGAAAGATTTAAAATATATGGTGAGTTATTCCTCTATTTCTCATATTGGATATATCTTAGTCGGCTTTGCAGCGTTGAATATCATCAGTATGAATGGTGCGATTGCCAATATGTTTGCACACGGGATCATGAGTGCTTTATTCTTTGCTATGATTGGCTTAGTCCATGAAAAAACCAGTACAAGACAGATTTCTGAACTTGGCGGGTTAGCGCATCAGATGCCGCGTGTAGCAATTGGGTTTATGTTAGCCGGAATGAGCGCACTCGGGCTTCCGGGATTGGTAGGATTTATTCCGGAATTTATAAGTTTTGTTGGCGCATTTAAAGTTTATCCATGGCATACGCTTTTGGCTGTATCGGGGATTATCTTCACAGCACTTTATGTGTTGCGTATGTTGGCAAATATCTTGTTTGGTCCAAGACGGAGAGAGTTCGATGCTTGCCGTGATGCATCCGGTGTTGAATTGGTACCGCTTACTGTATTAGGAGCTGTTTTGGTCGTTGCAGGTGTTTTTCCGCAGCTATTAATGGGCATGGTCAATAGTGGAGTGGAACCGATGATGTCGGTCTTTGTGAATTTACCGATCACGCCAACTTTGTTGGGAGGTGTGTTTAAATGAATATTGAATTATTAGCAGTTGAAATAGCCGTTGTTGTTCTCGCGTTAGCGCTGATCATGTTTGATTTATTGCTGCCGCGGCAAGAGAATCGCCGCAGTTTAGGATGTTTTACGGTTTGCGGATTAATCGGGATTTTGCTTTATAGTTTTCAGCAGTATGGAATTTCGGATACTGTATATCGTGAATTTTTTGTGGTGGATAGTTTTGCTGTATTTTTTAAACAGGTATTTCTTGTTGGAACGATATTGACGGTGGCATTCTCCTTTGATACCGTAGAAAAATTCACAAAAAATATAGGCGAATTTTATGCATTGCTATTGTTTGGTCTGGCAGGGATGATGGTCATGGTATCTGCAAATGACCTGCTTACTGTATTTATTGGTCTTGAATTAATGTCAATTGCTTTTTACAGCTTGGTGGGATTTCATTTGAAAAGTGTGAAATCAAGCGAAGCAGGGATTAAGTATTTGATTCTTGGGGCTACAGCAAGTGCTGTTTTTTTGTATGGTGTGAGTTGGGTATATGGGTTTAGCGGAAGTATTTTATTTGGTCAGCTTGCGCTGCAACTGAATGATAGTCCGGCGGTACTTTTAGGGGTAGGTTTGATACTTGCTGGATTATGTTTTAAAATATCCGTTGTCCCTTTTCATATGTGGGCGCCCGATGTCTATGAAGGAGCGCCGATTTCTGTTACGGCTATGCTGGCAATGGCATCAAAGGCAGCTGGCTTTGCAGTTGTAGTGCGGGTCTTTTTGGTGGCTTTTATCCCTTTGCAAATGTATTGGCAGCCAGTCATCAGTATTTTGGCTGGATTAAGTATGCTTGTTGGAATTGTAGGTGCGATTTGGCAAAAAAATATGAAGCGTATGTTAGCGTATTCTTCAATCGCACAAGCCGGATATATCTTAGCTGGCTTGGTAGCTGCTGACGGGGCTGGCGCTAAAGGAATGCTGGTATATATTGTTTTATATATGGCAGCCAATGTGGGTGCTTTTGCTGTAATTGCCGCTGTATATAATCAATGTGGTGCAGATGAAATTGAGGATTTTTCCGGACTTTCGCAAACATCACCATTTCTCGCAGTTGTGATGACAGTATCTTTGTTATCTATGGCAGGGCTGCCACCCTTAGCAGGGTTTGTTGGAAAGCTGTATATTTTTACTGCGATTGCGGATAAAGGATATTTTTGGCTTGCCGTATTAGGCTTAGTGTTTTCTATGATTTCAGTGTATTACTATATGCTGGTGGTCAAGACGATGTATGGGAAAGAGGCAAAAGAAACGCAGGTTGGTTTTCATGCTGATGGAACATTGCGCATTGTAGCGTTATTCAGTCTGGTTGCAACTTTATTTATCGGAATTTATCCGAGACTGTTGGCGGAGCTGGCAAATGCGGCAGTTCAGGCGCTTTATTGAAAGAAGAAATAAAGAAAATATCGACCTGCCATAATCTATAAGTTGGTCGCTTGAGCAAACAGATTTCTTGATGCAAGTCGATATTTTTTATTAGATGATTTATACAACGGTGAGAGCAAAAACAATAAAATAGTTGTGAATTCTTCTAATTGTCTGAATTGTTTTAAAATTATAAAATAATAATATAAGGTGGTTATTTTATTATTTTTAAAAAGGAGGAAAATACCGAGTTTTATCCTAATATGTCGCAGTTTTTACGAGGAGGATTATTATGGAAAGCAGTATATTTTTATTAGGGGTATTATTTGCGGCGATTGGACTCATTGTTTTTTTTATTATGAAAGCCAGACTGCACGCTTTTTTATCGTTGATTATTGCTTGTATGTTTGTAGGGATAGCTACAGGGATGCCACTCGTTAAAATAAGTGCTTCAATTGAAGCGGGGATGGCGAGTACTCTTGGTTTTTTGGCTACGATTTTGGGACTTGGTACGATTCTGGGAAAAATGTTAGAGATTTCTGGCGGAGCTGAGCGTTTAGCCAGAACGATGATTGATATTTTAGGTAAGAAAAATGCACAGTGGGCGATGATGATTGTGGCCTTCGTAGCGGGAATACCAGTATTCTTTCAAGTTGGCTTCGTATTGTTAATTCCGTTGGTTTTCAGTGTTGCATTGGAAACAGGATTGTCTCTGGTGGCGATCGGTGTTCCAATGGCAGCTACGCTGATGACGGTGCACTGTATGATTCCACCGCATCCTGCAGCGATGGCGATTGCCGTATCATTGAATGCAGATGTCGGTCGCGTTATTATGTATGGTTTATTGATTGGTTTCCCGGCAGCGGCCATCGGTGGTCCTATTTTTATTAATCTTTTGCGTTATAAAGCTGAGTTTAAACCTCCTGCTCATTTAGCGAAAAGTGAACGTACGCCGGATGAAAAATTGCCGCCGTTTGGTACTACTTTATTTACGATTTTACTTCCTTTGCTTATCATGGTAGCGAAAACAATTATTGAACTAAATGTACCGAAAGATGCAGCGATTATGCCTTTAATCGCATTTATCGGCAATCCGATTACGGCACTTCTGATTTCAGTGTTTCTATCGTATTGGACGCTTGGCTTTGCGCGTGGTTTCTCGATGAAACAGTTAAGTAGTTTTACAGAACAATGTTTCGGACCGGTTGCAGGCATTCTACTTGTCATTGGTGGGGGTGGTGCCTTTAATAAAGTACTGATTGATAGCGGTTTAGGAAATGAAATTGCAAAAGTTTTAACGAGTCTTGATATGAGTCCGTTGGTGATGGCGTGGCTTGTTGCGATTGTCATGCGTTTTGCTGTTGGATCTGCAACTGTAGCAATGATGACGGCCGCAGGCATTATTATACCGGTATTGCAGGTATATCCTAATTTAGATCCGGCGTTAATTGCGATTGCGATCGGAGCAGGTGCTATTGGGTTTTCTCATGTAAATGATTCGGGATTTTGGATTGTTAAGGAGTATTTCAATATGCCGCTTATGGATATGTTTAAAACGTATACGATGGCAACGACGGTTGCCGCAGTAGTCGGTTTAGCTGGGGTATTGTTACTTTCGAATATGGTTGGATAAGGGAGGTTTTTATGAAGTATTAGTCTTTCAAGATGATTTTACAGAGTACAGCATGATGAAAGAAACGACAGGGGTCGAGTTCTGTGATTTCTTTAAATTTTTTTAGACGAAACAGTAGGGTGTTTCGGTGAATATAGAGATTTTTTGCAGTATCTGTGAGATTTAAGTTATGTTCTAACAAGCAAAGAATGGTTCTTTTTATATCATACTTTTTGGTTAGTCCATTTAAATTTTCCTTTATTTTTAAAATTGGCGAGGTTTCTGTACCATGAATTTGTTCTAATAAATAGGAAACTAAGATATCAAAGTCGTGTATGCTGGAAATGGCATTAGAGGTTTCTTTTGTAAGTGCAAATAAGGCCTCTTGATAAGATTGCGCCAAAGCAGTATAGTGACTGGCTAGACTTCCTACGCCTAAGAAAAGCTGTATTTTATTTTCTGGATTTATAAGACTCAGGATCACTTCTGCCCAGCTTGTATAGGCGGATGGAGCAACGGTGTCAGAAAAATGTTTAAGAATAATTAAGTGCGTTTCTAAAAAAACAACAAAGTCAGCACCCTGTATTTCTGGACAGTTTGTTAATTGTTGCAGCAGCTTGTCTTTCGTGCGATATGCTGCGAGTTCGCTTATACCGAATTGATCAAACGCATACTCCAAAAGGGGTTGTATATCAATCACCAAAACCAACCGTGCTAAGCTTAAATCGTATTTTAATAGTTTTGCAGTCGCAGTCAATTTATCTTGGTTTGTATGTGCATTCTCAGAGAGAAGAAGTGCAGTGAAATTTTCTCTTAAATGAGATTGAGAATGCGCTTCTTCTTGCAATACTTCCTGCTCTATTATTAATTCTGTGATCATTTTTACCATTTGCGCAATGGGTCTTACTTTCTCTGGATGCCCAGATATTCCTACGACGCCAATAATTTTTTGATGCACGATAATCGGCATATTCAGGCCTGGTTTTGTACCGCTGTATTGTTTAAGATTTGCAGGAAAGATTTCAACTGTTTGAGCAGTTTGAATTGCGGTTTGTGCACCTTTGTGGAGGGTATTGATTCTATCGGGTTGACCTGAGGCAAGAATCATTCCTTGGTTGTCCATAATATTAATGTTTTGTTGGGCGATGGGCAAAATGCTGTCGACGATTCTTTGGGCTAAGGTATGTGTTAAAAGCAAAAAAATCACCTCGATTAGTTAAAATGTACAATTAGATTTTATTATATCTCATTATAACAAATTATATGGGCGTACTCATTGGTTATTTTGCATAATATTTATTGGAATCTAAAATAAAAGATTAGGCAGTGTCAATATTGTAAATCTTGCCGGTTTTTCATAAAATGAAGATAAGCCAGAATACGAAATTGATCAAGTGAAATGAGGGATGGATATGCGTATTATAGTCGCGCCGGATTCTTTTAAAGGCAGTGTTTCAGCAGTAGAAACAGCGAATGCGATTGAACAGGGGATAAAAAATGTGTTTCCGAAGGCTGAAGTGATCAAAGTGCCGATGGGGGATGGCGGCGAAGGTACCGTGGAAGCACTTGTTACAGCGACAAACGGAAAAATTATGTATCAAAATGTGATGGGACCGCTTGGAACGATTGTCAAATCATTTTGGGGGATTTTGGGTGATGGGGAAACTGCAGTAATTGAGATGGCAGCAGCATCGGGATTGCCTTTAGTGCCGGAAGAAAAAAAAGATCCGCGCATTACAACGACCTATGGTACCGGAGAATTAATACGTGCTGCCTTGGAACACGGAATGAAGAAGATTATCGTCGGTATCGGGGGCAGTGCGACAAATGACGCTGGTTGTGGGATGATGCAAGCTTTAGGCGGAAGATTTTTAGATGAGGCTGGACAAGAACTTCCTCAGGGTGGAGCTGCATTGATAAAATTAGCTGCAATCGATCTTTCACAGCTTGATGTACGTTTGCGGGATACAGAAATTATTGTTGCTTGTGATGTGGATAATCCATTATGCGGAGAAAAAGGTGCGTCGGCAGTTTATGGACCACAGAAAGGAGCGACACCAGAACTTGTCATTGAGCTGGATCAAGCGCTTGCACATTTTGCTGAAAAGGCTGAAATCGCTACGGGAAAAGCAGTAGCAAATCAGGCTGGAGCCGGCGCAGGTGGGGGAATTGGCGCTGGATTTTTATTTTTTACGAATGCTGTGTTACGCCCGGGAGTAGAAATTGTTTTGGAAGCAACCAATTTCACAGAGCTAATCAGATCAGCACAGCTTGTGATTACAGGTGAAGGCAGAACTGATTTCCAAACTGTATTTGGTAAAGCGCCTGTCGGCATTGCAAAAATTGCGCAGAAACATCAAGTGCCGACGATTTGTATAGCTGGTTGTCTGGGGAAAGGGTATGAAGGGGTGTTAAAAGCAGGTATTGATGGGCTGATGAGTATTACTACTGGACCTATGACGTTGGAAAGTTGTATGGAAAACGGCAAAGAATTAATTACACAGGGCGCAGTAAGAGCTTGCCAGATGATTCAAATTGGAATGAAAATCAAACAGCATGAATAAGCGTTGCTTTATAAAATAGAAGTTTTGCTAAGAGTGTTTTTGGCATATGCCGAGAGCATTCTTTTTATTTTAGCTTCATTTGCAGCAGCGCAATGTGTATGGCTGCTATATTTTGTGGAAACATCAGCTTTTTTGCAGTTTTCTCTAAAATGAAGAAGGTTTTTGGAAAATGATATAGAATAGCTAAGAGTTTAATAAAAACAAGGAGGGATCGTTTCTGGGAAATAGTTTTAACTATACATGTGCTTCCCATGATGAGTTTCGTCTGGCTAGAGCGGCTATTCGGGAAACACTGGATACATTTTATCCGGCATGTTCAATGCAATTATTTATTGCCATCAATGAAGCGGTCAATAATGCGTTTTTTCATGGCATAAATGATCATAAAGGTACGCAAGTAATAATTAATATAACGCGAACTGAACAAGGTTTATATATTGTAGTGAGTCATAATGGAGAGGGCATTGAAGAACTCGGCGTATGTCATCCAACTTGTGATTTGTATAATGAAGGCGGGCGGGGAATTGAGATCATTCGTCATTATGTAGATTCATTGGAATTTAGCGCTTGTGGTTGTAAACTTACAATGTATAAACAGTTTGATGTTTCGCCGGAGTGAGGAGCGATGCTATGAAAGCAGATATTCATGTTGAAAATAACAAAGTATTCATAAAATTAGAGGGAGGTTTATACGTCGAAGATGCCCTTTTGCTTAGAACAAAAGCTTTATCTTATTTCCAAGAAGGGCATACAAATTTTTTAATTGATTTATCCCAAGTTGATTATATTGACAGTTCTGGTCTGGGTGTGTTGGTAGCGCTGCAAAAACGTGCACTTGAACACCATGGAAAGCTACAGTTGCACGGTTTGACAGGTGTTGTAAAAGAGTTATTTGAGCTTACACGCCTAAATAAAATATTTGAATTCGTATAAATTTTTATTGAGTAGTATGAAAGGTTAAAATCTTGAATTCTATTGATTGAACAATACGGAAATAATCATTGGGAGTCTTAATAATGAATGAATTTCCAGTAGGAAAACTTGTTGCAGAGGGCGCGCATTTTTTCCCGGAATGTAGTTATTGGATTTTAAATATGGTGAATGATCCCCTTGTGCTGCTTGATGATTCTGGCATGATTTTATTTATGAATGAAAAAGCATGTGATTTTTATGGATATTCACTGGAAGAGATTCAATATTTGCATATTATGCAGTTGGATTTGAATGTAACGGTATCAGAAAAGTATCTGTATACGATTCAATATTCCGGACAAGAAGGTCATATATTTCTATCTACGCATCGAAAAAAAAATCATGAACTTGTACAGGTGCAGATTGATGCGCGACATGTAAAAGTTCATGATAAAAGTATCTTTGCTTTATTAATTAAAAATATCTCATTAGAACGGCGGCTAAAGAGAGAGTTTGAATTTGCCAGCCGCATTCAAAAAAATATGCTTCCGCAAAATTATAAAAATTCTCAGGTTGAGATTCGATCGATGTATCGTCCTTATCATTATGTGAGTGGGGATTTTTTTAATTTTCGCTGGGAAGAAAATAATGTGCTAAATGGTTATGTGCTTGATATCATGGGGCATGGTTTGACGACTTCCTTCATGTTGTCAGCGTTAAGGGTTTTGCTGGCGCAGGCTTTTAAGAGAGAGGCAGCGCTAAACGATAAACTTGCATGGTTTAATCAGCAAGCGATACCTTTTTTGACAGAGGACTCTTTTGCGGCATTAATCTGCTTTTCGCTTGATTTTGAGAAACGAGAATTGACATATAGCATGGCTGGTATTAATCATTTTCTTGCAATTATAAATCAACAGCCAGCCGTTATAAAAAAACCGGGACTTTTTATTGGTATAGATAAAAAAGCTGAATATGAATGTCATAAGATTTCTTTTGGTTCGGGAGATGTTTTCTATTTTATGACAGATGGACTATTTGAATTGCTAAAAGAACCTGCCATTCATTGTCCGATCGGGTATTCTGATAGTTATCGCTGGCTGTTTAGGACAACACGCAGCCGTAAACGTCGCGACGATATTGCGGCATTATGTTTACATATTAAATAATCGATTTAGAGATTGGAAGGATGAAACATGAACCTTACCTTACGCATGAAACTTTTCATTGGATTTTTTTCTTTGCTGATATTGAATGCAGCAGGACAAATCTATATGTCGGTCAAGGAAGGCAGCACTTTTTTTTCAGGAGGAAATATCATTTTTCTTGCAGTTGAATTGATTGTGGCAGTTTCTTTTGTGTTTTTATTAGAGCATTCTATTTTAAATTCAATTCACGCGCTGCAAAAAACGATGAGACAAGCGGGGGAAGGGGATCTTACCGTACATAGTCAAATGCAGGTGCACGATGAATTTGGACAGTTGGCTGATTCTTTCAATGGTATGATTGACAGCCAGGATAAAATTGTTCGTCAAGTTGCGGAGGCGAGTCAGCAATTAGGTGCTGCTTCAGAAGAAATGTCTGCTTCTTCGCAAGAAGTCACAGCTTCTTTTGAAGAGATATCAACCAGTATGCAGTCTTTAGCCATTGAAACAGAGAAGGGAAATACGGCGGTATTGGAAGCGTCACAAGCTTTAGTACAGTTGTCATCTTTGATTCAGATGGCAAAGGTGAAAGCATCGACGACGGAAAGTGATTCTGCTGAAACGCAAAAAGCGGCCCAGCAAGGATTGCATAATGTGCAAGATACAATGGAGATGATGCACAAAATTAAAAATCAAACACAGATCACATCGGATATGATTGCAGATTTAAACAGTTATTCACAGCAAATTCGTCAAATTATTGATACAATTACATCGATATCCAATCAGACCAATCTACTGGCTTTAAATGCAGCAATTGAGGCTGCTCGTGCCGGAGAACACGGCAGAGGGTTTTCAGTTGTAGCAGAAGAAGTTCGTAAATTGGCAGAACAGTCGAATCAGGGAACACAGGAAATCACGCATTTGATTGAAAATGTATCACTAAAAACCACACAAGTCGTTGAAGCTATGGCGGAAAATAGTATGCAGGTGGAAGATGGTGTGCAGGCTGTTACGAAGACTGGTACAGCGTTAGATACAATTTTAGCAGCAGTGAAACATACAGCCAATGAAATTAATGCAATTAATGGCATTGCTGCTGAGGAAGTGGCAAATTCGGATCAAATCGTTAAACTGATTGATCAATTGGCTAGTATAATTGAGGCAGTAGAGCGTCATGCGGAACAAATTTCTGCTTCTACGCAACAGCAATCAGCGGCAATGCAGAATGTTACAAGTTGTGCGGAAGAAACGGCGGCAATGTCGGCTACTTTGCAAAATGGAATCAGTCATTTTAAGGTTTAAATAAATAAAAACTCCAACAAACGTTTAAGTTTTGTTGGAGTTTTTTTATTCAGTTCTTTTGCGCTTTTATTTGATCGAGAATGCCAGTTTCTTGAATGGCTTTAGATAGTTTCTCGCTATCAGAAATCCATTTGTCTTTTGATTCATTGGAATTTAAGTATTCTAGCTGTAAGCCTAAATTTTCAATGTTGGTTTTAAATTCTGGATCAGCGGCAATTGCTTTTAATGCTTCATCCAATTTTGCTCTAACTTCAGGTGGCATATCTTTAGGTGCGGCTATACCAAACCAATTTGTAAATTCTATATCAAAACCTAATTCTTTTAAGGTAGGTATTTGAGAGAGTTTTGGATCGTCGGTAATTCTTTGCGTTCCTGTTGTTGCCAATGCTCTTAATGTACCGTTTTTAATATGTTCTTTGACGGTTGAAGGATTAACAAAAGCGGCTTGAATATGATTTCCTAATAAGGCAATCGTAGAATCATTGGCACCACGAAATGGAACTTGTTCAATCGAAATACCAGAAAGTTTCCCCAATTGCTCACTAAGAATGTGCGCGGTAGAACCGATACCTGTATTACCAAATTTAATTTGTTTAGAAGTTTGTTTAGAGTATTGAATTAAATCATTTACATTTTGCCAAGGCTGTTCGGCAGGTACTACTAAAATTAATGGTAAGGTTGTAACTTGCGCAATCGGTTCCAAAGCTGTCGGGTAGTGGTATTTTGTTGCTCCATACAAAGGCTGAATTAATACATCAATCGCGCTGATTCCTAAAGTATAGCCATCGGCAGGGGAGGTAACCAGTTCATTCCAGCCAATGGTACCAGATCCTCCCGGTTTGTTGACAACAACTAAAGGTTGTCCTAAATATTTTGGTGCCATTTTTTCTAAAGTTCTTGCCACAAGGTCTAATCCACCACCTGCACTAAAAGGAACGATCATCGTAATCGGTTTGGTGGGATATTTTGGTGCCGATGTACTACTCTGTGTTGCCAAGGTATTACAGCCGCCGATGATAAAAGCCATGATCAATAAACTTGTAGTCAAGAATAAAAATGATTTTCTTTTCATCTCAGTATCTCCCTTGTATTTGTGTATGGAATGGTTATAGTTTAAAGGATTAACGCTGACAAGCTAAATTTTTACCAGGTTTTTAAATTTAGTTCTTTTGCGCTTTTATTTGATCGAGAATGCCAGTTTCTTGAATTGCTTTAGATAGCTTATCGCTATCAGAAATCCATTTGTCTTTTGATTCATCGGAATTTAAGTATTCTAGCTGTAAACCTAAGTTTTCAATGTTGGTTTTAAATTCTGGATCAGCGGCAATTGCTTTTAATGCTTCATCCAATTTTGCTCTAACTTCAGGTGGCATATCTTTCGGTGCGGCTATGCCATACCAGTTGGTCAATATGATATCAAATCCCAATTCCTTTAAGGTTGGTATTTTTTCTAATTCTGGGTCAGTAAGACGCTGGTCATTTGTTACGGCAATTGCTTTTAATGTACCATTTTTAATATGCTCTTTAACAGTTGAAGGATTAACAAATGCAAATTGAATATGATTGCCTAATAATGCAGCAGTCACATCACTAGCACCTCGAAATGGGACTTGTTCAAGTTTGGTTGAAGTTATATTAGCAAATTTTTCTCCTAAGATATGAGAAGGTGATCCTATTCCAGTATGCCCAAAGTTTAATTTCTGAGAAGAGTGTTTTGCATAGTCGATGAGTGCATAAATATCTTTATAAGATTGGTTTGCATCGACGACTAAAATCCATGGTGAAGTTGTAATTTGGGCAATTGGTTCAAGTGCAGTTGGATAATGATATTTAGTTGTTCCATATAAAGGTTGAATCAATACGTCAATTGCACTGATCCCTAGAGTGTAGCCATCAGAAGGAGCACTCACCAATTCATTCCAGCCGATTGCACCAGCACCGCCTGGTTTATTGATAACGACTAAAGGCTGTCCTAAATATTTTGGTGCCATTTTTTCTAAGGTTCTTGCCACTAAGTCTAATCCGCCACCAGCACTAAAAGGAACGATCATCGTAATCGGTTTGGTAGGATATTTTGGTGCCGATGTATTGCTCTGTGTTGCCAAGGTATTACAGCCTCCGATGATAAAAGTCATGATCAATAAACTTGTAGTCAAGAATAAAAATGATTTTCTTTTCATCTCAGTATCTCCCTTGTATTTGTATATGAAATAGTTATGGTTTGGGTAGGTGATTGATGAGGGGAATATGTAAAAATAGAAAAACGACAATGTGAATCAGAGGAGAGGTTTAATTTTTTTGCGCTTTTATTTGATCGAGAATCCCGGTTTCTTCAATTGATTTATATAGCTTATCACCATCAGAAATCCACTTGTCTTTTGACTCATCAGAATTTAAGTATTCTAGTTGCAAACCTAAATTTTCTATATTTGTTTTAAATTCGGGATCGGCGGCAATTTCTTTAAGTGCTTGATCTAATTTTGTTCTTACTTCAGGTGGCATATCTTTAGGTGCGGCTATACCAAACCAGTTGGTTAATACAATGTCAAAACCTAATTCTTTAAAGGTTGGGATTTTTTCTAATTCAGGATCGGTAAGCCGATGATCACCTGTTATTGCGATTGCTTTTAGTGTACCATTTTTAATATGTTCTTTGACCGTTGATGGATTAATGAAAGAAAATTGAATGTGATTGCCTAACAGAGAGGCTACCACATCGCTAGCACCTCGAAAAGGGACTTCATCAAATTTTGTATCGCTAAGTTTCGAAAATTTTTCACCTAAAATATGTGGTAATGTTCCTATACCAGGATGTCCTAATTTTAAATTTTGAGGGGAGTTTTTTGCGTATTGGATGAAAGAATTAATATCTTCGCAAGGCAGATCAGCATTAACTACTAAAATCCATGGAGAAGTTGTAATTTGTGCAATAGGCTCCAAGGCTGTGGGATAGTGATACTTTGTTGTTCCATATAATGATTGTACTAGTACATCAATTGCGCTGATTCCTAAAGTATAACCATCGGAAGGCGAACTGACCAGTTCGTTCCAACCAATTGTACCGGAACCGCCCGGTTTGTTGATAACGACTAAAGGTTGTCCTAGATATTTGGGTGCCATTTTCTCTAAGCTTCTCGCTACCAAGTCCAATCCACCACCAGCACTAAAAGGAACAATAAGAGTAATCGGTTTGGTTGGGTATTTTTTCTCAGAAACTTCTGCTTGTGTTTTCATTGTATTACAACCTCCTAATATTATAGATGTGATAAATAAAAACAGGGTAAGAATCAGAAATAGTTTTTTTCTCATTACAACATCTCCCTTGTGTTTATATATAAAACACTTATAGTTTAGCTGATTTACTTGAATAACGCGTAGAAATAGGAAAGCGGCGCAGTACGTGATAAAGAATAAACATGCCGCCAACAGCAAAAATTGTACCAGCAATTGGCCGTGTAAAAATGCTCCAAAAGTTACCGTCGCAGATAATTAAACTTTGTACCAATCCTTGTTCTAATTCAGGCCCAATAACAATGCCTATGATAAGCGGTGCCGGCTCAAATCCATTCCGATTCATAAAAAATCCAATGATACCAAAAAGAATGATCCACATTAAATCTAAAATGCTGTTATTAATGGTATAAGCACCCGTTAAAGTCAGAATTGCCACTAAAGGCATAAGGATATGAATCGGTGTTTTTAAGAGCTGGACGAAAATTCCGACAAGTGGAAAATTGATAATGAGTAATAATATATTGCCAACATACATGCTGGCAATCAGTCCCCAGAATAAATCAGGCTGCTGTGTGATTAGGGCTGGTCCCGGAATAATACCGTGGATCATGAACCCGCTTAATAAAATCGCTGTTCCACCGCAAAACGGCAATCCCAATGTCAATAAAGGGATCATAGTTGCCGAAATAGCAGAATTGTTTGCCGCTTCTGGGCCTGCGACTCCTTCGATTGCACCATGACCAAATTCTGCGGGATTTTTACTGCATTTTTTTTCAAGTGCATAGGATGAAAAACTAGAAATTGTTCCGGCAGGGCCAGGCAATAAGCCAACTAAAAATCCTAAAATTCCACCGCGGACGATAGGTGCTGTCGAACGTTTATATTCTTCGCGGGTAGGATATAAATCACGGAATTTTAAGGTGGGGATGTGTGTGGATTCGCCAGACTTTGTCATTACGGTGAGAATTTCACCAATGCCGAAGATTCCCATCGCTAAAATGGAAAGATCAAAACCACGATCTAATTCATCAACCCCAAAAGTAAATCGGCTGATGCCGGACATACTATCAAGTCCAATAGTTCCGAGCATGATACCAACAGCAGTCATTAGAATAGATTTTGGAACAGAAGTACCCGTTAATTTCGTGAGAACGATTAGGCCCACAGTTGCGATGGCGAAATACTCTGGCGGGCCAAATACCAGCGCAGCTTGTGCTAGCGGCGGAGCAAATATGGTCAAACCAATGATGCCAATCGTTCCAGCGATGAAAGATCCAATTGCAGATACAGCAAGTGCAGCACCACCGCGTCCGCGTTGTGCCATTGCATAACCGTCTAAACAAGTGACGACGGAAGCTGCTTCACCCGGGACATTCATTAAAATAGAGGTTGTGGAACCGCCATATTTTGAACCATAATAGATGCCGGCAAACATAATCAAGGCGGCGGTGCTGTCCATGCTATAACTAAAAGGCAATAACAGAGCAATGGCGCTAATCGTGTCTATGCCCGGTAATACCCCGACAAGTGTACCGAGCAAAACTCCGATGATACAGGCTAATAAATTCATTGGCATGATACTGATAGAAAATCCATGTAAAAGCATACTCAAAGTTTCCAACGATCTCATCTCCTATTTTAAAATTATGAAAAGATTGAAGGTGGTCAAGGTAAAGCAACGGCTAAATAGTATTTAAATAGAAGATAAAATGAAGCTGAACTGCCGAAAGCTACACCAAGAGGAATAATCCATCCGGACATGTCAGCAATTTTAAACAAATAAAAGAGGACGATAAATGTAGTGAAAAAATAGCCAATAATATGGAATAGTGTAATATAGAAGATGAAGCCAATTAGGATAAAAATGAACTTTGTCCAATCCACCGAATTTTCTGCATTGGATTGCTGTTTATCCCGTTGCTTAAAAAGCAAAAAGCATGAGATTATAATTGCGGCAATGCCAACCAAGATAGGCAGAAATCCGGAGCGAGGTGACTGCAGGTTTCCAAAGGTGAGTTGTTTTGCAAAATACAGATAAGAACTGCTGATCAATAGAAAGAAAAACGTTAAAATTTTTTCAGGCATAGTATATCACCTCTGCTGATTTAATTTTGAGTCATATGAAGTCTTTTATTGTAATGTGAGTCCAAATTTCATGATAAAAGTAGTTCCTTTGCCAGGTTCACTTTCAATTTCCATTGTTGCTTTATGACGTTGTAAAATTCGATAGCAGATTGCCAGTCCAAGTCCAGTACCATTTTCTTTGGTAGTGAAAAACGGTGTTCCTAATTTATCTTTGATATCGGCAGGGATACCAGATCCAGAATCTCTAATTAACAAAATAACCGTACTTTTTTTGTATTTTGTCATAATATGAATCAAACCATTTTGCGGCATTGCATCTAAAGCATTTCTGATCATATTAAAAAGGAGCTGGCGGATACTGTTTTCATCTAAAGGAATTTTAGGAAGTCTGTTTAAATGCAATTCGATGTCGCAATGATTGCATACAGCATCAGCATGTATCAACGGATAGATATCTTGGATGATATCATTTAAATTGGTAGCTTCGAAATTCATCGTTCTATTTTTCGCCAAGGATAAAAATTCTGTAATAATACTGTTGGCACGATCAATTTCATCAATCATTAATGAAAAGTTTTCTTGCTGCTGGTGGAATTCTTTTTTTCTGGTGAGTAACTGTAACAGACCTCTTACCGTTGTCAGTGGATTTCGTATTTCATGGGCAATTCCGGCTGCCATTTCGCCAATGATATTCAAGCGATCTAAGCGTGTCATTTGTTCGGTTTGTTGACTGATGTATTTTAGAATCGGTGTAAATTCAGCGATTTCACTACGATACTTATAAGAATTACCTGAAAGAATAGATTCAGCAAATAACTGTAAGTCTTTTTTTAGTCGAATAAACAATTCGCGAAAAATGCTGATACAGATCAACAGCATAATAAATGCGCCTAAAAAAGTGTTTGCTGTCCGTTTCCAAATTACCGCATAGACCGCATCTTGATTTACCGCAGCAAAAACTTTGCCAACGATGACGCCATTTTCTTCAATCGGCTGTACATAAGTAATGGTCGATGCGCCATGCCATAGAATGGAGTGCTCTTTTTCAAAAACTCTTTCCGCGTCGCTCTCATCAAATTCTTGAATTGGAATGGGAGAAACATCCATAAGCAGAGATTTATCAACTTGAGGTCCGATGGCGACAATGTTGCCGTATTTTTGTGAGTAAAAACCAAATTTAATTGTATTGGTTGGAATGAAAATTCCGCATAAAAGCGGTTGAAGTTCTCGATTCAAGGCAAGAATTTCTTCACGATTTGTTTGATCATCGTTGTCAGGCTGTGCGTATATTTTTGAGAAACTATTTTCGGTTTTTCTTTCGAGTAGGACATTGGTAATGGACATTAAATATTGTATATTTTTTTCATTTTCTTCTTGCAATGAGAGCCAATGCGTATATGCTGTAATTGTGATCATTAATAGAAAAACAACGCTGACTATTTTTATGTTCAATCTTGTTGTTAAAGTACAACCCTTCATTTGTTTTACCTTTCTATTGAATAGTCTTATCGTGTTATTTTTACAATATAAGATCATTGTTCAAATACTCAATTACAATTAGCAACATATAAACCTAATAATGTAAAAATTTCTTATTTATGTTTATTACTTCGTCAATAAATAGCAAAATCCTTCCAGTCGATATAGGAAAAATGTCTTGAATATAGGCCGGACAAAAATAAAAGACTTTATCAAAGTAATTTTGATAAAGTCTTTTATTTTATATTATTTAGGAAGTCTTTATTTGCGGTTACTCCAAAAACCAGCAAGCAAGCTTCCGCTGAAATTATGCCATACACTGAAAATGGCTCCCGGAATAGCCGCCATCGGATCAAGATGTGCCATTGCTAAAGCAACTGCCAACCCCGAATTTTCCATTCCAATTTCAAAGGAAATCGCACGCGCTTTACTTTCGTTCATGCCAATCATGCGCGAGGCGCCATAACCAAGGAAGAGCCCGATGGAATTATGGAGTATCACAGCTAGAAATGCGATGCCGGCAACCGTGATTAGTTTGTTGGCATTCAATGCAACGACAGCCGTAATAATCAAAATGATTGCAATAACAGAAAAGGCCGGAATCATTGGACTGAATCGATCAACAATAGTTGAAGCCAGCATACGTAAGATGATACCAAGAAATACAGGAAATAAGACGATTTTTAAGATGTCAATTAGCAGTGCATCTGACTGGATTGGAATCATTGTTCCTGCAAGTGATAAAAAAATAAATGGTGTGATGATGGGAGCTAAAATCGTATTGAAGCTGGATACGGTAACTGACAATGCGGTATCACCTTTGGCGATAAACGTCATAACATTGGAGGCTGTACCGCTTGGACACGCGCCAACGAGAATGAGACCTGCGGCTAACGCTGGAGGTAAATCCAGTAATTTAGCCACCAAAAAAGCGATCAGCGGCATTGTGATATAACGTAAAAGAATACCGCAAATTACATCTTTAGGACGAATCAGTACAAGTTTAAAATCATGGATTGACATCGTCAAACCCATACCAAGCATAATAAGACCCAATAAGTAAGGTACATATGTACCAAGCGGTTTAAAAGGAGTCGGTTGGAAGAAAGCCAATGCGGCAAAAAAAACAACCCATAAAGGGAAATAGCGTGTAATGATCGTACTTATTTTTTCGAAAAACTTCATAAAAAAGACCTCCTGTTTTTGAACAATAAAATTAGCAAAAAACCTCCTTAAGTAAAGTTAAATAAACTTTTGAGGGAATATAGCAAGCAGGATTTGAACTATTTGTCTACATAAATAGATAGCGCCTTATTCTTAAAAAATGTAAAGTTGTAAACAAAATATTATTTTATTATAATCGCAAATAACAATATGTCAAGAAGAAAACTGTAAAATATGTTAATATTTATTATTTAAAATTTAATATGCTGAAGTTCGGCAAGCAGAAAGCTTAATCAAAAACACTTTACAAATCGTTCATATTATGTGAGGTGAAATGTGGTGAAGCTTTTTGTTCGCTTGCGGCTAGATTATATATTTATACTTTATAATGTTTTACTACTTAATTTAATTAAATTGTTGTGCACCCGTAAATATAGTACATTTAATATGAAATTTTCATAGCATGATGATTTTTTTAGAAGTGCAAGAGTAAAAGAAATTCATTTTGCATTCAAGAATAATTGGGGGAGAGAGGTATTTTATTATGGCAAAAATTCTAATTTTTTTACTTTGGATGGGGAGTACTTTTAGTTTCATGATGTATAAAATCTTCCGCAGGTTTAAAAATACTTTGCACGGAAAACCCGATAACAGGTCTGACCGGTTAGGGGATCGTTTGAAATATTTTATGTCAAATGTCGTGGGGCAGGATAAGGTGCTGCAGGATCGGGTTTCTGGGGTAGCGCATGTATTGATTATGTGGGGCTTTATTGTGCTTGGTTTTGGTGCAATGAATTTGGCGGTAGAAGGATTGTTTGGTATTTCGCTTCCAATTGTTGGTGACAACAGCTTATTTATCGGCTTGAAAGAATTATTTTTACTGTTAGTTTATATCGGCGTTATTATGGCTGTATTACGGCGTACGGTGCTGAAGCCGGATCGAATAGAGAATTCTGTTGAAGCGTTTTTGATTCTTGGTCTGATCAGTCTTATTGTTACTGGAGACCTGTTATATAACGGGGCCAGTTTTGCATTAGGCGAAAAAAATGATATTCGTGGTGCCTCCTTCCTTGCCAATTACATAGCAGGCTCACTCGTAAAATATTCGCCCGATACGCTCCAAACATTGGCAACGGGCGCTTGGTGGATGCATTTTTTTGCAATGGGCTTGATGGCTATTCTGATTCCGGGGTCAAAACATCTGCATTTGGCATTTGCTCCAGCTAATGCAATCTGGCATACTTTACGACCGAAGGGCTCGATGACGAAGTTAGATTTTGAGGATGAAACGGCAGAAACCTTTGGCGTGAATAGGTTGGAAGAGTTTACGTGGAAACAACTTGTGGATGCTTATAGTTGTGTGCGATGCGGGCGATGTACAGAGCATTGTCCGGCCTTTCAGACAGGAAAACCGCTCGATCCCCGTGCCTTGCATGTTGAACTGCGTGCGCATATGGAAGAAAAAGCACCATTGTTAGACAAACTTAAAGCCGCAGGCGATCAGAAAGTAGAATTTACGGACGCAGAGCAAAAAGTATTGGAAAAACAGGTGGTTAGCGACCTGTTTTCCGAAGAATTTATTTGGTCGTGTACAACTTGCCGTGCGTGTGAAGAGGTTTGCCCTGTTTCGAACGAACATGTACAAAAAATTCTCGACTTGCGTCGTTATATGGTCATGACTGAGGCAAAGATGCCAGAGGACGTACAGCGTACTTTTAATTGTTATGCGAGCGGTAATCCGTGGAAACTTTCTAGTAGTAGTCGTGGTGACTGGATGAAAGGGTTGGATGTACCTGCTTGGTCGGAAGAAAAAGAATATTTACTCTATGTGGGCTGCTCGGGTGCTTATGATGAAAGGGCTAAGAAGGTAAGTACTGCTTTAGTGAAGGTGTTGAAAGCGGCTGGCGTAAACTTTGGCGTATTGGGCAGCGATGAGCCTTGTTGCAGTGAAACGATTCGACGTATGGGTAATGAATTTGAATTTCAGCAATTGGCTGAGGGCAATGTGGAGCTGTTCAAGGGATTGGGAATTAAAAAAATTATTATGCTTTGTCCACATTGTTTTAATTCGTTTAAAAATGATTATCCTGATTTTGGCGGCGAATATGAAGTTATTCATCATTCACAGTTTCTCGCGGATCTTGTGCAAGCAGGAAGAATTAAGACGGATAGCTCTTTTTCTGCAAAGGTTGTTTATCATGATGGGTGTTATCTTGGACGGCATAATGATATATTCGATGCGCCGCGTACAGTTCTGCAAGCTGTGCCGGGAGTACATTTGACTGAAATGGCACAGAATCGAAAAAATGCTTTCTGCTGCGGTGCCGGAGGCGGGCGTAATTGGATGGAAGAAAAAACAGGTGATGGGCAGCAACGTATCAATGAAGTTCGGGTAAAACAAGCTTTGGAAACAGGCGCTGAAGTCATTGCAACGGCCTGCCCGTATTGCTTGACAATGATGTTGGATGGAACCAAGGCGCACAACGCTGACGAGCAAGTACGTACCTTCGATATTGCGGAAATTCTTGCAAAATCCATTGCGCAGACAGAGTAATTCTCTAAGAATGTAATGACCATGTGGTTTTGCCTTATAATAGTTTGATAATTTAAAATTATTAAATTGTTGTGAATATTTAACTATAGTATATTGAGTTTATCGGAAGAAACTTATAGATTTCGTAAATTCGTTGTAACTTTCTAAACCATATACATAGCAAGTCATGTATTCTTGCAAGTTGCTAAATTGGGGCGGGAAGATAAAAAGTTCTAGGCCATAAGGTCTTAGACTTATAGATACTTTCGCATAGCCGAAAAGTGTTTAAAAAATAAGGGGGAAAGAAAATGGGAAAATTGAATGAACAAGAATTTAAAGCGTATCTAAAACAGATCAGAGAATTAACAGAGGGCACATTTGATGTGATGCAAAAGGAAATTGAGGATACGAATGTGTTTCCTGAGGAGTTTTATCAACTGGGCATAAAAAATAACCTGTACCGTTGCTCGATCCCAGAAGAATACGGCGGTTGGGGTCTCTCTGAATTAGAAATTTTAAAAATTCAGGAAGAATTTAGTCGTGGTCCTGGCGGAATGCGTATGCATCTGCATTATGCTATGGATTTAAATTGGCGTCCTTTATATGACTTTGGTAGTGAAGAACTGAAAGCAGAGTTAATGCCTGGTTTTCAGGACAGATCGGTCTTTACTTGCTGGGCGGTTACAGAGGAAACAGGCGGAACTGGTGCAGATATTAAAACCTTAGCTGTCAAAGACGGCGATGATTACATTATTAATGGAGAAAAGTATTTAATTTCTCATACGGATTGCTGCAATTATGCTTATGTTACGCTTCTTACGGATCCTAATGCCGATAAAGATCATCGTCTTTCTACCTTTATGGTTCCATGTAATACACCGGGGTACGAAGTTACGCCGATGCCTCATATGATGGGATGCCGTGGATCAGGGCATACCGGCTTAAAATTTACGAACATGAGAGTCAATAAGAAGTACTTGCTTGGTAAAGAAGGCGATGGTCTCCATATCTCGATTCATTCCCTGTCTGTTTCACGTGTTCATATCGCAGCTAGTAATCTGGGGATGGCGCAACGCATGTTGGAAATTTCGCTTAAACGTGCCCATGACCGTGTTACTTTCGGCAAACCGATCATCGAACGTCAGGCGATCAGAATGAAAATTGCTGATATGGCTACGCATGTTCATGCTTTACGTACCATGGTTTATGATTTTGCAAAAGATTACGAAAAGGATCCGAACGGAGAATACATTGAAGAAAAGGCTGCAATGTGCAAACTGTTCAGTATTCAAGTTACCAAAGTGTGTGGCGATGAAATGCTTGAAATCTTTGGTGGTGTTGGCTACTTTGAAGATTGCGAATATGGCCCTACGGAACGCTTATACCGTGATTCCCGTGCAATGTGGCTAGAAGAAGGGACGCCTACGGTGCAGCGCATAACGATTTCTCGTCAGACGATCAAACATGGTGGCTGTTTAGCGTATCTTGATTAAGTCTGAAAATTTGTGGACATATCAGAAGGTCATCTGTGTAAAACCGATGACCTTCTTTCTACATTAAAAGTTAAATCATTTCCTTATTAAAGTGGTAACTTTAATTCGGAGCATCAAAAGTTTCTCAGAATACAATGCGCGAAGGGAGGACTGAAAGTTGGAATTTGGTCCCCTGAGAAGCAAGGCTGCCAGAAAGCCTTGGCCGGAATGTCCCGATATTGTAATCTATCGTTGCAGGCATTGTAGCAGGTTATATCAAGTTATGGGCTATGATATGCCAATACAAGAGCCTGTATGCTGTGGTGTATCCATGGAATGTCTGAAGGCATTGCCAATGGATGCTGTATTGCCCGAGATCAATATAGATTATAAGATTGTTGGCGGTTTTAATCAGAATGCAGTACAGATATTCTGGGAGATAAAGCAGTTGGAAAATAGACCGGAGTGGATTTTACTTAAGACTTTTACTGGTGCTTACATAAAGTATGTTTCTGCGAAGAAACAACCGCCAGTGGTATTTCCTTTGGCCGATGAGGATGCTTATGTATATTGTGACAGAAGCAAATGTTTAGAGTGTGTCTTTCGCTGTAAACGAGGTTTTATTATATATCTGTATATAAAAACAAAAGGTTTACTGGAACTTCCATTAGATAAAATGTCTGCTTACTTTAATTCTTAATGCTACAGCGAGATGAAGAAATCTTTCATGCTGCAAAATTAAAAAAACAAGTGATATAAGGAAATGAATGAAAATTTTGAATCAGAAGGTTCCAATTCTTCGATGTTTTTTACTCATAAAAGTAAAAAGTGCACTTTAAAAAATAGGAGGAATCTCTTATGGAATCAAAGATTGGTAATAAACGATGGTATATCATTGCTCTGTTGGTCGTATGTTTCACTTTTATGTATCTAGGGAGAGCCAGTATATCAATTGCTGGGCCGGTATTGATGAAAGAATATGGCTGGACTGGAACGGAGTTTGGCTTAGTTTCGACGGCATTTTTTATTGGGTATGCTCTGACCATGCTTCCGGCTGGTTGGTTATCTGACCGATTCGGGGCGACTAAAGTAATTGTCATTGGTACGTTAGTTTGGTCAGTATTTACCTTTTTAACTCCTTTTGGGGCGGCAACGATAAGCTCACTGATTTTTATTCGGGTAATTGTAGGTTTGGGGCAAGGCGTTACTTTACCTGCGGCTTCTTCACTGGTAGCCAGATGGGTACCGAAAAGAGAGGCAGGTAAGGCACAGGGATGGACACTAATTGGAGTTCCACTCGGGGTCATTCTCACTATGCTTACAGGTGTCTATTTAATCCAGAATTATAACTGGCAAACTATATTTTATCTATTTGCGCTGCTTGGACCAATTTGGTGTTTAATTTGGGCTAAATTTGGTGGAAATCGGCCCGAACATGCTTCAGTTGGCAAAGAAGAACTGGACTATATTTTATCGGGGCAGGGGGCAAAAGATACTGGTACCCAAGCTGCTATCTTAACTGCAAAGCAGATTTTTTCAACCGGATCCGTATGGGGTGCGATTATTGCATACTTTTGTTATAATTACGTTTTTTACTTGCTATTAACATGGCTGCCGACCTATTTAGCTGTTGGACGTGGATTTACTCTGGTGAAAAGTGGCTATTACACAATCATTCCATATCTTGTCGCGATGATCACATATCCATTGGGTGGTATCTTGGCTGACTGGGCATCGCAGAAATTCGGAGACAATATAGGGCGAAAGCTGTTTCCTGTTTGTGGTTTAGTCATAGGGGGAATTGCTTTGATCCTAGGCGCGCAGGCTGATAATGTTAACACAGCGATCATTTTAATTGCAGCATCGATGGGCTTTTTAACCATTACGCAAGGTGGCTTTTTCTCCATTCCAATCATCTTTGCACCTAAAAATGCCGGTACAATCGTGGGCATGTATGGTTTCATTGGTACGATGGCAGGAATTTCCGCACCGCTTGTTACTGGTATGGTTGTTGACGTCTACGGGTATAGCTATGCGTTGTTTTTGGGCTCCTCCATGGCAATTTTAGGTGCGCTGATATTATTAGCTGCCAAGATTCAACCGATTCAAGCTAAAAGCCAATATCTAAGCGGCATTTCAATCGACAAGTAGTTACGTATGCTAACAAAAAAGCAAATTGCAATCTGATAAAGGGAGTGTTTTACATTGAAAGGATTAGAAGGCATTAAAGTAATCGAACTGACTTCTTACATTGCAGCACCAGCATGTCCACGAATTCTCGGTGAAATGGGAGCAGAGATTATTAAAATTGAACCATTTAGCGGGGATGAACAACGTACACAAGGCCCTGGTTATGGTATGCTGCGTGATGATATTGAAGATCCTGCATTCGATATGGCTGGTCTTGATAAGAATTGGTTGAGTGTGAATCTTAAAAGTAAAGAGGGTATCGCTTTCGTTTATAAAATGGTGGAGACTGCGGATGTTATTGTTACGAACTTTAGAGATAAAGCTTTGGTTAAATTGGGGTTGGATTATGAAACGATTCGCAAGATGTTCCCGCATATCGTTTATGCGCAAATGAGAGGTTATGGCGAAAGAGGACCGGAAAGGGATTCAAGAGGATATGATGCGACTGCCTATTCTGCGCGTGGCGGCATATTGACTTCATTTCCGCAACTAGGTGAAAATCCAGTGAATGTTCCTGCTGCTTTTGGTGATTGGAATGCGAGCGGTTTTTTGACTGCCAGTGTTTTGGCCGCTTTAGTGAGAAAAGAGAAAACTGGTTTAGGCGACAAGGTAGTCGTTAACCTTTATCATGTCGCTTGTTGGGGAATGCAGCATGCGATTGTTTCACGCCAGGCAGGGGCTTTATATCCAAGATCAAGAAAGCTGGTTCCAACCCCGTCAAATAACTGTTATAAATCTCAAGATGGGATTTGGTTTTTGATTTGTCAGGGCAATTATAATAAATATTTCGAACAAATGGTTGAGGCATTCGGTATCGAATCGCTTCGCGGCAATCAAGAATACAATACGTTAGAAAAACTTACGGCAAATAAGACGAATGGTTATGTGGTTGAACTTTTTGAAGATGCATTTATCAAAAAAACGTTTGCTGAATGGGAAGTAATTTTCAGAGAAAATGAGATTCCTTATCAGAAAGCATTTACGGTGGATGATATCCTTGTAGATGAAGAAGTTTATGCCAATGACATCCTAAGACATGTGAAATACAAATCTTATGGTGACCGCGTTATTCCGACAAGTCCAATTCGCATGAAGAGTGTTGGCGACCCTAAGTTGTGGATATCTAAACCGATTGGTTATGATACACGTGCGTACCTGTTGAAATATGGTTATTCTGAAACTGAGGTTCGGCAATTCATTGAAAATGGTGCTGTGAAGGTATATGAAGGCGGAGAATTGAATTTTGATAAATTAAGCAGCACGTCAGCGACAGAAGAGCTTCCTTAAGGAAGATAATGTGTAAATAGAAAGGCTCCATATGCAATCTATACGGTACGGATAAATTGCATATGGAGCAGCCTGATTTTGTTTTACAAATTTTGTTCATGATACCCCTTGACTAGGATGTTTATAACAATGCACAAAAGTGTAATTTTTCTGAGCAGCCTGGTCATTTTTTATCCATCGGAGGTATTGTGTATATAATTTTCCTGTGACCAATGTACAAAAAAATTCTTGAAATTTAAAACAACGGGAGAAAGTTTTTTCTTTTTTGGAAAGACCACGGATACAGTCCTAATTGCTTTCGGTTTAAAGCGAACTACAGCAATGTTTTTTCCTGCAGGACATGCCATTTTCGCTATCCGAGAGGATAGTAATGCGATTCCCATACCTTCGGTTACAAGGCTAACGCAGGTATCAACGTAGTGAGAATTATAGCCGAATTTCGGTTCAAATCCAGATAACTTACAGGCATCAATGGTGTCTGTAAAAGCTCCGGAAGACTTGGAGAGAGAAATAAAAGTTTCTTCCGCGGCTTCATGTAGATCGATTATTTCTCTGGAGGCAAATCGGTGAGCGGTATTCGTTATAATGACTAATTCGTCTTGGATCAGAGGGTATGACTCTAGCGGCATCTTGTCCGGTTTGTATTTGTTGTATGCGGTAAGAAAGGCTACGTCAATTTTTCCACTCGACAATAGTGGATAGAGGTCAAAACATTCGGCTTCATGAAATTCAAAAGAAATTTTTGGATAGTTTTTTTTGAAAGCTGCTATGAGTGGCGTAATACCAAAAGCTCCAAGCGCCGGGACACTGCCTATGGATATTTTACCGCTTTCACCATCCACATATTGTTGCATGGCCATGTTAATTCCGGAAATATCCAATATTAGTTTCTTGGCATTTTCAACAAATTCAATGCCCGCCGGAGTTAGATGAACTGATCGTGTAGTTCTTCCGAATAGGACAACGCCCAATTCATCTTCAAGTTTTTTTATTTGCTGTGATAAAGAGGAGGGAGTTACACAAACTTCTTCCGCTGCACGAGAAAAATTTTGGTGCTTGGCTACTGCTAATATGTACCTGATTTGAAAAATCTCCATATAGTCTATTCCTTTCTGACGCACGATCTAATGCGTATATTGATAATTAATAAGAATGTTAATATTTATAATATTTATTTTAGATATTCTTGATACTTTACAAATTTCCTTTAAAATCAGAATTGTATAATAATTCAAAAAAGCTTTGATTATTGAATAATCGAAGCTTTTTTATGTGGTTTCTGCGGCGCGGAATTATTAACTTTTTCTAATCAATCTTACCTATATGCTGGATCATATTGCATATTCGCAGTAGATGTATTTTGCGATTGGTTAGTATGGCTAAAAATTCATCCGGATTAGTTTCTTTTTATTCATAATAGTTTGAATATTTAAATTTATTAAATTGTTGTAAATCATTTAATAAATTACATTAAAGAAAGAGTTATAGTGTGACGTCAAATAGATAGCATCTTTAAAATTAAAATATTTTAACAATTACAAACGTTTCTAGTTGTCGAAATGGATCGACGTAGAAGGAGATTATACCTATTTGGCATAAGACCCTATTATCATAGAAAAGAGAGGCGGAATGATTATGGACGCAAAGATTGGTAAAAAAAGATGGTATATGATTGCTATGTTGACATTGTGCTATACGATTCTTTATATGGATAGATCATGTATGTCGATGGCAGGACCTTCTATGATGAAGCATTTCAATTGGAGTGCCACACAATACGGGTTGGTTTCAACAGCTTTCTTTATTGGCTATGCATGTACGCAGTTTCCGGGCGGGTGGTTGGCGGATCGATTTGGCGGTGGAAAGGTTACAATGATTGGCGCTCTTTGGTGGTCGCTGTTTGTATTTGTAACGCCTTTTGGCTCTACAATGGGGCTAATGGTAATGATACGAGTTGCAATGGGGTGGGGAGAAGGTGTTTCTTTACCGGCGATGACTTCAATTGTAGCACAGTGGATGCCGAAAAAAGAATCTGGGTTAGCCCAAGGGTTGAGTCTTATGGGGGTGGCTATCGGAATTGCTGCGGCTATGCCGATATCGGCTTGGATTATCCAAACTTGGGGATGGCAAATGGTCTTTTTCTCTTTTGCTTTTATTGCTCCGCTTTGGGTCATTCTCTGGCTTAAGTATGGTAAGGATAAGCCTGAGGAGCATCCGACAATAAGTAAGGAAGAAATAGCGTATATTAGAGCAGATCAAGGTGGTTTGGCAGAAGGTACAAATCAGATCGTAACCTTGACCGCTAAAGATATATTTTCAGTACGGTCAGTTTGGATCGGTGCAATTTCTTTTTTTTGTACCAATTACCTCTTTTACTTATTTATGACCTGGTTGCCGGTGTACTTTGTTAAGGGGCGTGGCTTCGCGCTAGGAACAAGTGCAATATATAGTATGATGCCATATGTGGTTGCCATGTTCACGTATCCATTAGGCGGCTGGCTGGCTGATCAGGCCGCAAAGAAATTAGGACACAATATTGGGAGAAAGCTATTTCCGATACTTGGCATGATAGGTGCTGGCGTTTTATTAATATACGGTTCTAAGGCGATGAATGCCAGTATGGCGGTAGCTTTAATATCAGCGTCTAATGGAGTTTTATGCCTAACCATGGGAGGATATTATTCTATGCCGATCGTTTTTTCTCCCACGCATGCCGGCAAAATTGTTGGCCTTTATGCCACCTGTGCCACAATTGGCGGTATAATTGCACCGCTTCTGACGGGGGTGGTTGTGGATTTATATGGGTATGACTATGCGTTATACTTAGGGGCGGGCTTATCGATACTGGGAGCACTTATTCTGATGACGAGTCAGGTTAAACCGATTATCCCCAGAGTTGATAGAGATAAAGCGCCGAAGTGTAATTCAGTACGAAGTTAGAAGTCGGTCAATAAAGTTTGACGATTGGGGATGAACTGAAAATGGTAGTGATTCATATTGTTAAAGAGCAATCTGACAATTCAGTTTTAATTTATAATTGTTTGATAATTTAGAAAAGTTAAATTGTTGTTAATCGTGAAGTATAGTACAGTTTATATGGGTGGAAAAAGTGGCTCTGGTTTTTGAAAACAAAGTGCCTGATTTTGTAAACAAATATAGGTGGAGGATGGCAGAAATGAAAAAGTCTAAGGCATAAAGCCTTGCACTATAAATACTTTCAATTTTTGAGAGTATACGAAATGATTTGGGGAGGATTTGCGATGGGACACATATTAACAGATGAACAAAAAGAATTGGTTGAAATGGTAAGAAACTTTGCACTTAAAGAAGTAAAACCGCATGTTAAAGAACTTGATGAAAAAGGTGAATTTCCAAAGGAGCTTCTTAAACAGGCTTTTGAGATGGGCTTGCATTGTTTGGAAATACCTGAGGAATATGGTGGTTCAGGACTGGATTATCAAACGACAGCTATTGTTTTTGAAGAATTAGCCAAAGTCGATGCTGGCTATGCTATTTCTTTGGTGACTACATTTGTTGCACTGCGTTCAGTTATCGCGGCAGGCAATGATGAACAGAAAAAGTTGTTTGCCGATATCATTATTCCAGGTGCCTTTGGCGGGTTCTGCCTAACAGAGCCAAATTCCGGATCGGATGCAGGATCGATGAGAGGAACTGCAGTTAGGGAAGGCGATGAATACGTAATTAACGCCAATAAATGCTTTGTTACAAACGGGGGCGTTGCAGATGTATTTGTTGTATTTGCATCAACGGATAGAAGTAAAGGTATTAAGGGGATATCAGCCTTTATTGTAGAGCGAAATAGAGCGGGAATTACTGTTGGAAAACACGAAAACAAAATGGGTCTTCGGTTATCTAATACTACGGATGTAATTTTTACGGATGTAAGAATTCCAGTTGATCATCTGCTTGGGGAAGAGGGAACAGGTTTTATTACAGCAATGAATACGCTAAATGTTTCCAGAGCTTTCGTTGGTGCTTTAGCAGTTGGCATTTGTCAAGCAGCAATTGACGAGGCTGTAAAATATGCAAAAGAAAGATTTCAATTTAAAAAACCGATCGGGCAATTACAGGCTGTCCAAATGATTTTGGCAGATATGGAAATTCAGACTGAGGCAGCTCGTCAATTGGTACAACATGCAATGGTCTTAATGGATGATCATAAGCCAGTGATAAAAGAAGGCTCAATTACAAAAACATTCTGTGGTGACACGGTTGTAAAAGTAACTACGGATGCCGTTCAAATCTTTGGCGGATATGGTGTCAGTAAGGAATATCCGGTTGAAAAACTGATGAGAGATTCTAAGGTGTTCCAAATCTTTGAAGGAACAAATCAGATTCAAAGAATCGTCATTGCAAGAGAAATGCTAAAGTGAAAAATTACGAGGAGGGATCATTATGGAGATTTTAGTTTGCGTAAAGCAAGTACCAGATAGTTCTGATGTAAGCATAGACACAGCAACCAATACGTTGATTCGTGATGGGGTACCAAGTGTTTTAAATCCTTTTGATGGCAATGCCCTTGAAGCGGCAGTGCAGTTGAAAGAAGCACATGGTGGTACGGTGACTGTATTGAGTATGGGACCGGAACAAGCGAAAAGTGTTTTAAAGGAATGTGTATCGCTTGGTGCTGACAAAGCAGTACTGATCAGTGACAAAGCCTTTGCTGGATCGGATACTCTCGTAACCAGTTATATATTGGCAAATGCGATTAAAAAACTTGGTAAGTTTGATCTTATTCTCTGTGGTAAACAGGCAATTGATGGCGATACCGGACATGTTGGTCCAGAAATAGCAGAGCAACTGGATTTGCCGCAGCTTACCTTTGTTGCCAAGATAGAAGTTCAGGGTGATACGATTACCGTGAATAAAGAACATGATGAAGGTTATGAAGTGGTCGAAGCCAAGCTTCCTGTGGTGGCTACGGTAGTAAAATCCATTAATATTCCGAGATATCCATCCATTAAAAGTAAAATGGCAGCAAATAAAGCCAAGATAGAAGTCCTGACAGCGGCAGAACTGCCAGAAATTGATATCGAGAAAACAGGGCTCAAAGGTTCACCGACAAAAGTAGTAAAAATGTTTACGCCTCCTAAAAAAGAATCAGGCATTAGGATTTGTGAAAGTAGTGGAAAAGAATGTGCACTAAAATTATTCGAAGAATTCGTGACTGCTAAACTTATTTAAGGAGGCGTGTAATGATGAATATTGCGGACTATAAAAATATATGGGTGCTGATTGAAAATGTTGATGGAGCAGCAAAAAATGTAGGACTGGAATTATTAAGTCAGGGGCGTATTTTGGCGGATGCCAATCAGGAAAAACTAGTCGGCGTTGTGATTGGAAACAACGTTGCCGCTGCGGTTAAATCAACGATTGCGTATGGTGCAGATGAGGTGTTGGTAGTCGAGGGTGAGGAATATAAGGATTACAGTACCGATGGATATACCAATGCCATGGTAAAGCTGGTTGAAAAGTATAAACCGTCAGTGCTTTTAATCGGAGCCTCCAATCATGGGAAAGATTTGAGCCCACGGATTTCCGCGCGACTGGAAACTGGTGTGACTGCAGATTGCACCGTATTGGGCATTGATGAGGCAACGCGCGAGATCGAATGGACGAGACCCGCTTTTGGCGGAAATTATATGGCGACGGTTGTATGTTCTAATACCAGACCGCAGATTGGAACCGTAAGACCTGGCGTATTTAAAAAGGCACTGCCAGATGATGCGAGAACTGCACCGGTGATAAAGGAAGAAATTTGCACGCCTGCTGAAATGATTCGCACAAAAGTAATTGATCTTATCAAAGCTGTAGGGGGATCCGCCGTTAAGATTGAAGAGGCCGAAGTGATCGTTTCTGGGGGCAGAGGCATGGGAAAACAGGAGAGCTTTGCCTTGCTGAAGGATTTAGCAGATCTTTTTGGCGGTGCAGTGGGTGCATCAAGGGCAGCGGTAGATGCCGGATGGATGCCGCCCTTGCAGCAAGTAGGTCAAACAGGAAAAACCGTAGGCCCTAAGATTTACTTTGCCTGCGGGATATCAGGCGCTATACAGCATTTGGCAGGTATGACGTCTTCGGATATTATCGTAGCCATCAATAAAGATCCGGAAGCACCTATCTTTGATGTGGCCGATTATGGCGTAGTAGGTGATTTATTTGAAGTGATTCCAGCTCTTATTGAGGAAATTAAGAAAAGCAGAGCAAACTAAGTTTCATAACTGAAAATAGTATAGCTCTAAATGCTCCATGGATAGAAGCGGCTTAAAATTTTTATCTTCAAGGGGACTACGTGGATTCAGAAAGATCATGCATATTTGCATAGAGCCTGAACCATTAAAGTAACAAGCGGAGAGTTTTAAACAACTTCTATTAGATTTATTTTCAATCAAGGGGTGAGAGGAATGTCTTCAATAAGAAAAGCTGGTGGATCTCGTGAACACTACTATAGGCGGAAAGGTTATTGGGGGGATGCAACCTTAGCTGATTATTGGAGAATGGCGGTTCTAAGCTCCCCGGAAAAAATAGCTGTGATGGATCTGCAAGGTACAAGTTACACCTATGCCGAATTAGATGATGCGGCTGGCAGAGTTGCATCTTTTTTGCAAGATGCAGGAGTGAAATATGGAGATTTTGTTTCTTTCCAATTACCTGGATGGGCTGAATTTACCGTTGTTTACATAGCCTGTCTGAAAGTGGGGGCAGTTGCGAATCCTCTTTTACCATGTTATCGACAAAAGGAATTAGTACATATTCTTAATCAATGTGAATCAAAAGTTTTTTTCTTTCCAATGAAATATCGAAGGCTGTCTTACTTGCCAATGGTTCAGTCCATCCTTTCTCAACTTCCTTGTTTAAATGAATTGGTAATTGTAGAAAAAGAAGAGAATGTATCTGATGGCAATACCTTTGGAAGGATACTGAAACAATATACACCATTGCCCGATCAGCGTGTGGGGCGGGCTGAGGATTTAGCGGCGGTTTTATTTACCTCGGGAACGGATGGGGCTCCTAAAGGAGTTATGTTTAATCATAATAATATGATTGCCAGTGAAAAAGCTTTTGCAGCCGCATTAAATTTTAATTATACAGATGTTATGTTAATGCCAGCGCCAATGGCACATGCTACCGGCTTTCATCACGGCGTAACGGTACCTTTTATGTTTGGTGCTACAAGTGTACTTCAGGATGTATTTTCTGCAGACACCAGCCTCGCATTAATCACACGGGAACGATGTACTTGCAGCATGGGGGCTACCCCCTTTGTTTATGATATACTGCGTGCGTTGCAAAGTCGGCAATATGACATATCTTCACTTCGCTTTTTCCTATGTGGCGGAGCGCCAATACCCAGACATATCGTTGAGGAAGGGCTGAAAGCAGGGCTCAAAGTGATTGGTGTTTATGGATCTACTGAAAGTGTTCCTCATACAGTGGTACGTCTGCATGATCCGATTGATAAAGTTATACAGACGGATGGTGCGCCGGTACCCAGTGTAGAGGTGCAGGCTGTTGATCCATTACGTCATCCAGTACCTGTGGGAATTGAAGGAGAAGAAGCCTCACGCGGTCCGAATGTTTTTATGGGGTATTTTAAAGATCCGGAAACTACTGCGCGTGTTTTTGATGAGGAAGGTTGGTATTATAGTGGTGACTTGTGTACTTTGGACGAGGATGGATATGTCAGGATTACCGGCAGAAAAAAAGACTTTATTATTCGTGGTGGGGAGAATATCAGCAGTGTGGAGATAGAAAATATTTTATTGCAAATTCCTGGTGTTTATGAAGCTGGTGTCGTAGCAATGCCAGATGAGCGATTGGGTGAGAGAATTTGTGCTTATGTAGTAATGCAAGAACGGAATGAAAGTCTGACTTTAAATAGTATAAAAGCCTTTTTTGAGGAAAAGAAGGTGGCCAAATGCAAATGGCCGGAACGGCTGGAAATCATAAATTGTCTTCCAAGAAATGCGGCAGGTAAGATACAGAAATTTATATTACGACAGGATATAAAACATAAATTGAGCCAAGAGAATGCCAAGATTGCTGTATACTAACTTCGGTATTGCCGCAAAATCAGTAAAAACAGAGGGGAGGATCGCTGATGAAAAATGGGGGATATGAAGATACGCTGATTGCTGCATTAGGCATTAAAGTAATCGAAATAAAGGATACGCAAATTGTTGCTACGATGCCGATTAACAATAGCACCCGCCAGCCAATGGGATTATTACATGGCGGAGCTTCGGCTGCTCTGGCGGAAACAGTAGCCGGTTTAGGTACCTATCATTTTATAAATCCAGAGATAGAATATGCCGTTGGTATAGAAATCAATGCAAATCACGTTCGAAAAAAAAGGGATGGTGTTGTCACTGCGGTGGGCAAACTGCTGCATCACGGAAAAACGATTATGGTATGGGATATTAAAATCACAGATGAACAAGAAAATCTTATATGTGTTTCACGATGTACGATAGGCGTATTTCCTAAAAAATGAGCAGACAAGAATTTAAAAACCCCCCATTCTTAGAAAAGGCTATGAATGGGGGGTTTTTATGCATCAAGAGAATGGCATTTGTATATTGCGTAATTAAAGCTAAAACAAGGAAAAGATAAATTATGATGCATATTCAGAACTTGTAATTGTCTTAGAGTCAAGAAGATAGGTCAAGAGGAAAGTTCCGACACAAGCAATCCATTCCATATAAATAACGTGAGGGAAAATGCGAATGGCTGGGAGTGTCTGCCAAAGAATTAAGACAATTAGACTTACAAGGATGGTATAAAAAGCAGCGTTCTTTCGGCAAAGTGAAGGTGCAAATAGTGTAAAGAGTACGATGACACTGAAGGAAGCTGTCAGACTAAGACCAATCATAAGGGTGTTGATGATACCGCTGATTGTCATTGCAAAAATAAGGGTTAACAGACCTAAAGCCAAAACAGAAATTTTTGTGACAAGTAGAAAACTTTTATCACTCATGTCTGGTTTTACGAATTTTTTATAAATATCTTGTGAAAACAATGTGGCGGAGCTCAGCAGTAAATTGCAAGCTGTGGACACATCTGCGGCCCATAATGCAGCCAATGTAATGCCTGCTAAAATTGGATTTAAAGACATGATGGTCATGGGAAGTGCCATTGCTGGTGCTGCATCCGGAAACATTGTTCTTGCAATGACACCCAGTAATGCACTGACAAAACCGATTGGCAGCATCATGAGACCACCAATGATAAATCCACGTTGTGCTGTTTGCACATTTTTGGCACCTAAGGAAATTTGAATGATGCTTTGCAAAGATAAATTCACTGTTACTAATACGAGGATCCAAGTTATAATGCCTGTAATGCCGACACCATCAAAAAAGCTAAGAAAAGGTGTCGATTCTGGAAGTTTGGCTTCGATGTTCGCTAAACCACCAGCTTGCCAAACGCATACAATTGTAGCTAAAATGATACCGATGTATTTTAAAGATACATTTAAGATATTAGAGAGACTTGCAGACCACATGCCGCCGATCATGGTAACACTAATGAAGACAACTGCGCTTGTCAGCATTCCTGTAGTCAGTGTAAAGATTTCCGGCATCAAAGCGGAAAGAATGCTGCCACCTGCTAAATACTGCAGGGACATGATGACGAGTTGAATTAGAATCTGACATGCAATGCCAGCAATCATACCCTTTTTATCATAGTATCTACCGAGCAGTTCTGGAATGGTTGTAATATTGAGCTGCCGATATTTTTTTGCAACGAGCATGCCCATGGCGATGGCACCAATGCCCCAAGCTGTAGTGTACCAACCTGCGGACAATCCTACTTTATATGCCTGTTCAGCAACACCAATCGTAGAAGCACCACCCACGGCAAGACCGACGATGGATACTGTGATAAGCGGGGTAGTTAATTGTCTGCCAGCTAAAATATAGTTGGCAGCACTTCCGGCAGAACGACGTTGCGCAAAATAGCTGATAACGAAAAGTAAGAGAATATAAATGCAGACGATAAGAAATGGAATATGCATAAGAAAACCTCCTAAAATAGAATTTATTTTTATGGAAATGATAAAAAAAACGCCCCTCATAAAGAGGGACGATAGGATCGTGGTACCACCCAAATTTAACCTTACAGACAAAATAAAAAGCGATACCGATAAGGGACGAATCACCGCGGTACCACCCTAGTTTGACCATAAGATCAGCTCTATGTCTGTAACGTAGACGAAACGGCAAGACCTACTTTTATTTCAGTCCGCAGTTCGGGAAGGAACTTCATGATGGATTTTCAACTAGTTTGCACCAACCACTAGCTCTCTGGATGAAAATACAAAATTACTTTTTTCCGTCATCACCAATAAATAATATATCATTGTAAACGATTATAAAGTTTTACAGTACAAATGTCAATATACAATATACTGTCAGGTTAAATTTTATGATGAAAAATGAGATTGTTTCTCAAAAATTGCAGGAAAAACGTTTACTAAAAGAGAAATTCTATAATTTAGTTTTATTTAAACGGAGGTTTTCATGTCTATTTATAAAAAATTTATGCAGTACTATAAACCATATCAGAAATTATTTTACATGGATCTATTGTGTGCTTTGATCGTTTCAATCATTGATCTTGTATTTCCACAGCTTTTATACTTTCTTACACATGGTTTATTTGTACAAACACCACAAGAAATATTGCGCGTGATTGGCTGGGTTGGGGCTGGTATGCTGTTTATGTATAGCATTCGGTATGTCTGTCAATATTATATTACAACCTGGGGGCATATCATGGGAGCCCGGATGGAAAGTGATATGCGGCAGGATTTGTTTGATCATTATCAAAGGTTGTCATTTTCCTATTATGATCGTAATAATACTGGCGAGATGATGTCAAAATTAGTATCTGATTTATTTGATATATCAGAACTTGCCCATCATGGACCGGAAAATATTTTTATATCATCAATTAAGATTTTAGGATCGTTCGCATTGTTGTTATTTATCAATGTTAAGATGACATTGGTTCTTTTTGCAGTTACGTTTGTGATGATTGTTTTTAGTATTTATAAGAATAGAAAAATGAAAGAAATTTTTATGAACAACCGTGAAAAAATTGCGGGCGTGAATGCTAGAGTGCAAGATAGTCTTTCGGGCATTCGTGTGGTAAAATCGTTTGCCAATGAAGAATTGGAACGTGAAAAATTTAATCACAGCAATCTGGAATTTTTAGTTACAAAAGAAGACAGTTACAGAATCATGGGCGGATTCCATGCGGGAAATGGCTTTTTTCAGGGCTTATTATATATAGCGGTATTGGTCAGTGGTGGGTATTTTATCGCCAATGGTAGTTTAGAAGTTACAGATTTGGCAGTATACGCGTTATATATAGGAATATTTTTAAATCCGATTGATGTTTTGATCAATTTTACAGAGCAATTTCAAAAGGGGTATTCTGGATTTAGACGGTTTGTAGAAGTTGTAGGAACAACACCGGAAATCCTTGATCGACCTGGTGCCGTTGTGCTGGAAAATGTAGAAGGAAATATCGTTTATCAAGATGTATCATTTCGCTATGATCAGACGAATGGTGTGCTGGATCAAGTGAATATTTCGATTCCGGCAGGTAAAACGGTTGCGCTAGTCGGCCCTTCAGGAGGAGGAAAAACTACGTTATGTTCTCTTTTACCAAGGTTTTATGATGTAACTGCAGGTGCGGTCTTAATTGATGGCAAAGATGTGCGTGATGTCATGTTAAAGTCTTTAAGAAGTGCGATTGGGATTGTGCAGCAAGATGTTTATATTTTTGCGGGAACGATTCGTGACAACATTGCGTATGGAAAACCGGATGCTACGGATGAAGAAATTATCGCAGCGGCGAGAAACGCCAACATTCATAGTTTTATCAGTAGTCTGCCGGAAGGGTATGACAGCTATGTTGGTGAAAGAGGCACCAGACTTTCCGGTGGACAAAAGCAGCGGATTGCAATTGCCCGTGTATTTTTGAAGAATCCTAAGATCTTAATCCTTGATGAAGCTACTTCAGCGCTTGATAATGAAAGCGAACGATATATTCAATCCTCGTTAGAACGTCTTTCGAAAGATCGTACGACCATTGTTGTTGCACATAGACTTAGTACTATTCGCAATGCCGATGAAATTATCGTTATCAACCACAAGGGCATTCAAGAAAGAGGTTCGCATGATGAGCTCTTGCCTTTAGATGGCTTATACGCAAAATATTACAAAATGCAGTTTGAGGGATTGGATGAATTACCGGACGAAGTGTAATTTTTCATTACTTTTATTATGGAGGCCATAAAATGAATGGTTATATGTTTTTAGGCTTAGCAATTGCATTAGAAATCTTTTCTACATCTATGCTTAAAGCTTCGGAAGGATTTACGAAGATGATTCCCGGAGGTCTATTTATCGTAGGAATGGGACTATCTTTTTATTTACTTTCCTATGCATTACAGTTTATACCTTTGAGTATAGCCTACGCGATTTGGTCCGGGGTAGGAACGGCTTTGACTGCTTTAATCGCTGTACTCGTTTGGAAAGAATCGCTCAATGTATATACTGCGATTGGGATAGTATTCATTATTCTTGGCGTTGTAATACTGAATATGAAAGGATCAGTGCATTGATTAATTTCTAGATGCAAGATGATTTTAAGCTAATTGTATCTTTTAATTTATTAGACTATAATATTTATAAATAATATTATAGAGGTGGAAGAATGGATACATTAGGAATTGAAGCTTTTCTTGCTGTGGTGCGGCATGGTAGTTTAACTGAAGCGGCAAACTCTTTGTTTTTATCTCAATCCACTCTTAGCCATCGTCTTTCAGAACTGGAACGGGAAGTAGGCGTGAGCTTAATTGATCGAGGACGTGGGCTCAGAACGTTGACTTTAAACGATTATGGGAAAGAATTTTTAGCAATCGCCAGAAGATGGGATGACTTGATGCAGGATACAAAACGCATTCAATCCCGGACAAAAAATTTGTCATTGTTCATTGGCGCTGTAGATATCATTCATACGTTTCTGCTTCCTCCTCTTTATCAGACCTTGCGTGAAAATGCAAAAGATATGAGTATTCGTATGAAAACGCATAATTCAACAGAACTTTATCTTAAAGTAGATAGTGGTGAAATGGATGTTGCCTTTACACTTTTAGATTTACCGATGAGAAATATTGTGATCAAGAAATTTTACACTGAGCCCAGGGTTGTATTACGAAAAGAAGCTGTAGCGGGAAAGTGTAATGAAATTATTGATTTAGATAGTCTGGATATGACAAAGGAAGTATTTTTTGAAGGAGAGCCCATGTTTCAAGAGTGGTACAGTCGATGGAAGGGCGATCGGGGGTATCCCGACATCTGTGTAGATACGGCACAATTACTGTTTCCACTTTTAAACATTGAAGGAACTTGGTCGATTGTTCCACTTTGTATGGCGCAAAAATTTGTTTCGACAGGAACATTTTCTTATTATCGATTAGAAGATCCGCCCCCTGAACGTATTTGTTATAAGATACAATCGCAATATCCAAAAACAAAAGCTTTAGACAGTCTTAAAATATTAGATTCATGTTTAGATTGCTTTTTTATTGAATCATTACTGTACAATAATGATAGAGCATAAGTATAAGTGGTAGACAGCGAGTTAAGGCTTGCTGTCTACCACTTATTTTTATATGCGGATTCTTTGCAAATATGCCAATTTAAGCATTTTTAATATTATCGAAATATTCGATTTTATAACACAAAAACTTAAATTTTACAATCTTTTCGTGCATATATATAATAACAGTGTAAGCAATGTAGACAATAATCTTTTTAAGGGGGATGTATTTTGAAATCATGTATTGACTTAGTTGCTGATCTTGGAGAAGGGTTCGGTTGTTATACGATTGTAGATGATGCTAGCATGCTGGAACTGGTTAGTTCTGCAAATGTTGCCTGCGGATTTCATGCCGGTGATCCTCGAACGATGGCGAAAGCAGTAGAATTGGCTGTCAAAAATGGTGTTGGCATTGGCGCGCACCCGGGATTTCCAGATTTAGTTGGGTTTGGCCGCAGAGATATGAACCTAACCTCTTGGGAGATTACAACAGATATAATTTATCAATTGGGTGCACTGCATGCTTTTGTTAAAGTATACGGAGGGCACTTGCAGCATATAACGCCACACGGGCGGTTGGGCAATCTTGCAGATACAGATCGAAGATATGCAGAGGCAGTAGTTGATGCGGTTCTTCGTTTCGATCCGTCATTGATTATCGCAACATCAGAAGGTGAATTATCAGAGCTTGCTAAAACACGTGGATTAAAGGTAGCAACGCTGCTACTGGGAGATCGTGCTTATCATGATGATGGTTCACTCGTGAGCCGCAGAGAAGCAAATGCGGTTATTCATGATCCGGAAATTGTATTAAAAAGATGTGTACGAATGGCGCTGGAGGGCAAGGTAGAATCGGTAAATGGACGTGATATTGAGAAAAGGGGCGATTCATTACTTTTACATGGTGATACGGCAGGCGCTTTGGCAATAGCAAAAAAAATTCGCAATGCATTAATTGAAGCTGGGGTAGAAATACGTACATTAGGTAAGAGTTTCTCCTGAATCGTTTGGTGAGGGTGGCATATTTGAGGGAGGATGTAGAGTGAAAATTCTAAATAATGAAATAATTAATTATGGCGATTCAGCAATTTTGATTGAATTTTCCAAGATCTTTACGGAAGAAGCTTGGGAAAATGCACATGGTTTAGCAAAATTACTTCGTCAACATGAAATCAATGGAGTTTTAGAAATCTATCCAACCTACACGACGGTGCTGATTACTTTTGATTGCTTGATTACTGATCACAATACGATTAAATCGATCGTTCATGAAATTATCGAAAGTAGAGCTGACCTAAAGAAATTTGAAGTTGGATTGAGGCAATATTATCGACTTCCGGTTGTATTCGGTGGGCAATGGGGCTCTGATCTACCCTTTGTTGCCGCGCATTTGGGAATTGCAGAGGAGGCAGTAATTCAGACGTTCTGCTCTGGGTTTCGTAAGATTTTTACCTTTGCCACGTTTGGCGGTTTCTTGATGGAAGGTGCACCTTTTGCAGAGAAAATCCCTCGACTTAAGAGTCCACATACACAGGTTCCAGGTGGGTATGTGGCGGTGGCTGGAAATCAGACCGCATTTGTTCCGGTAACAAGCCCTAGTGGGTGGCGAACGATAGGTCACTGCCCGATTCAGGTTCTTGATTTAGAAGTTCTGCCTCCTGTTCCCTATAATCCGGGAGATTATATTGAATTTTTTCCTATTACCGAAGAAGAGCAAAGCTTATATGCAGAAAAAACAATTCATGATATGAAGGTGATGCTGTAATGGAAAAATGTCTAATTGTTAAATCTGCAGGATTTGCATCTGTGCAGGATCTTGGTCGGACGGGGTTGATGCACTATGGTATCAGCAGTAACGGTGCGATGGATACTTATGCGTATCTTTTGGGAAATGAGTTGGTGGGCAATCAGTCGCCTGAGCCGTCTATTGAAATTACTGCTTTCGATTTTTCGATGAGCAGTACAGTCGATGTCCCAATTTGTATTACAGGGGCACCGGCAGATCTTACAATAGATGCTCTGCCAATTGAGGCAGGAAAGTCTACGATTCTCCCGGCAGGAAAAGTTTTTTCTGTACAAAATATTCGGCAAGGCTTACGGGTTTATATTGCCGTTGGAGGAGGCATTGAAGTTCCGAAGGTATTGGGAAGCTGTGCGATGGATACCATCGGTATGATTGGAGATAAGCTTCGTACCGGACAGCAGTTATTGCTGAGAAATCCGCCAATATCGCCAAATGTAGGTTATGGATCACCTTGGAATATTAGAGTATGTGATGGCTGTAATATAGATATTTTCAAAGATTACTTGGAGCAATTTTATCAATCAACTTATACTGTCAGCCTAGATAGCAATCATGTTGGAATTCGTTTGGAAGGTTCTCCGATTGTAGGACATCAACCAACTGAGGTAATATCACGTGGCGTTTGTGTGGGTTCTATACAGATCGTTCCGTCTGGTACTCCGATCATTACTTTCAAGGGGCGGGGAGGCACTGCAGGGTATCCGATTATTGGGGTGATTGCCTCAGTCGATATGGAACTTGCCGCTCAACTTAGACCGGGAGATAGCGTGAAATTTACCAGAATTTCAGTTGAAGAAGCAATAGAAAAATATCGTGAACGATTTAGAAAATTGAAGCTGGTTAAAGCACTTCGAGTATAAACACCCAATCAGTTTTAAAGTGCAAAAATGAGAGAATAGGGAGAGGGAATGGGATGACAAAATCATGTTCAAGTATTGTTTTTGGTGTAGAGGGGTCGCCGACGGTAGCAATTTCTGACCGCGCACGCCAATTGCAGCAAGAAGGCGTTAATGTAATTAATTTAGGGAGTGGAGATCCTGATTTTGGGACACCGCAGCATATTCAAGATACTGCGATTGCATCTATAAAGGATGGATTTACGCATTATGTTGATAGTAAAGGTACACCGCAACTTAGAAAAGCAATTGCTGAAAAATTTCAGAGAGAACAGGGACTGACATACGATGTTAATAAAGAAATCATAGCGACGGCAAGTGGGAAGGTGGCATTGTATATTGCATTAAATGCAGTGGTGGAGCCAGGTGATGAAGTTCTGATATTTGAACCAGCTTGGGTTAGTTATCGTCCAATCGTTCAGTTGCTTAGCGGAATACCAGTGGGAGTTCCATTACAATTTGAAACAAATTTTACGATTACAGACGACATCATTGAAGCCCATGTCAGCAAAAAAACCAAAGCGATTATTGTAAATTCTCCTAGTAATCCAACTGGCAGGGTGTTAACCAAGACAGAGCTTGATAGTATCGCTCGGATGGCGCAAAAGTATGACTTATGGGTGCTGACAGATGATATATATGAAAAAATCATCTATGATGGTCGCGTGCATACGTCACTGGCTGCTTTACCGAATATGAAAGAGCGAACGATTGTGATCAATGGCATGTCAAAAGCTTATGCGATGACTGGCTGGCGTCTGGGTTATTTAGCTGGACCTGCTGAAATTGTAAAACAGATATTAAAGGTACAGCAGCATTTAGTTACCTGTGCCGCATCGTTTACAAATGTTGCAGGGGTGGCTGCACTAGAAGGTGGTAGTGCCTGTATCGATGTTATGGTCGAGGAATATGACAAACGCCGGCGAGAAATCACAGCTGCATTAAATCGCATCCCAGGGGTGCAGTGCCCATTGCCAGAGGGTGCATTTTACTTTTTCCCGAAGGTTGATTATAAAGGGATGTGTTCCTTTGAGCTGGCAAAGTATTTACTAGATTCTGCACATGTTGCGGTAACACCGGGAAGTGCTTTTGGTGATGCTGGAGAAGGATGCATTCGTCTTACGTATGCGATATCACTTGCAAATCTCCAAGAGGCTGTTGAACGGATTGAACAAGCATTAAAATAACGAAGTATAAAGGAGATTAGAAGCAATGTCGAATATTGGATATCGAATTTACAACACAATTCATAGACCGCCAAGAGAGCTAGTAGAAGGGTTTGCGGAAATTCCGGTAGCAAATATTGCAGATAACATGAATCGCCTGGCATGTATTGATGCCAGAATCAGACCGATGAACAATGCACCGCTATTAGGAACAGCTTTTACGATAAAAACCAGGCCGGGGAATAATTTGCTGTTGCATAAAGCACTTGATATGGCAAAGCCAGGCGATGTTATTGTCGTTGCCGCTCAGGGGAGGCTTGAGAATGCGATAACCGGGGAATTAATGATTAGCTGGGCGAAAGAACGTGGCATCGCAGGTTTGATTATTGATGGTGCGATCCGTGACGCAGCTGCGGTAAGAAAAATGGATATACCGGTTTATGCAGCAGGCGTAACACCTAACGGTCCTTATAAAGATCCTTGTGGAGAAATTAATGCGCCTGTTTCTTGTGGCGGAATTGTAATAAATCCTGGCGATATACTTGTTGGTGATGCCGATAGTGTGGTTGTGATTGATCCAAAAGATGCCGAGGAACTTCTAGCTAAATCAAGAGAAGTACTTGCTAAGGAAACTGTTTTCCTTGAAGAAATTCACAAGGGTAAATGGGATCGAACCTGGGTAGATAAGATGCTTCGAGATACAGGTTGTGAATTTATTGATTAATTTTCTAAAATTCTGATGCATTGAGAGGAGAAAAGGATGTTCAGAAAACTGGATGAAGAGCAAATGGAGGCAAAGACCAAGTTGCTTCGAAGCAATCTATTGAAAATGTTATGTGAGGCTGGATCAGGGCATTCAGGGGGATCTCTTTCAGCGATTGATCTTTTAACGGTACTATACAATAAAATTATGAGGCATAATCCCCAAAATCCGTCTTGGAAGGATCGGGATATGTTTGTTTTATCAAAGGGGCATGTCTGTCCGGCCTTGTATGTTGTGCTGGCAGACTGCGGGTATTTTGATGAAAAGGAACTGATGACATTGAGAAAATATAATAGCATACTACAAGGTCATCCTTATATGTTTAAGACACCAGGACTCGATGTGTCTTCAGGTTCACTGGGCCAAGGTCTGTCAGTAGCTGCTGGTATGGCGATTGCAGCGAAAATGAATGGTGAGGATACTCGAGTTTACTGTTTGATGGGCGATGGTGAATTGCAGGAAGGACAAATATGGGAAGGTGCAATGGCTGCCGGACATTATAAACTTGATAATCTTTGCGGTATCGTCGATGTGAATAAACTTCAAATTGATGGCAAAGTTGAAGATGTAATGGATATAAATCCACTGTCTGATAAATGGAAGGCTTTTAAGTGGAATGTCATTGAGGTGGATGGACATCGGGTTAAAGATATAGAGGCAGCATTTAAGAGTGCTGAAAATATGAAGGGGAAACCAACGGTCATTCTTGCCGATACCATAAAAGGAAAGGGTGTATCGTTTATGGAGAATGTGTGTGGATGGCATGGTACAGCTCCGAATCGGGAACAACTTGAGACCGCTTTAAAAGAATTAGGATACTAAAGGAAAGGGGAACTTACATGATGTTGACGATAGAATTAGCTACGGATTTGTTGCAGCCTAAAATGAAACCAACCAGAGATGGATATGGAGAAGGATTGGTAGAAGCTGCAGAAAAAAATCCTGATATCGTAGCGATCGGAGCGGATATAACAGGTTCAACAAGAGGAGATTGGTTCCAAAAGAAATTCCCCGACAGATTTATTAGTGTTGGCATTGCTGAGCAAAATCAAATGTGCATCGCTGCTGGGATGAGCCTTAAAGGAAAAATTCCTTTTGTATGTAACTACGGCGTATTTTTGGCAGGAAGAGCTTGGGAGCAAATTAGAACAACAGTCTGCTATAACAATCTCAATGTCAAACTCGCCGGTGCACATGGTGGCATATCTGTTGGACCGGATGGTGCGACACATCAGGCATTAGAGGAAATTGCACTTATGCGGTGCTTGCCGAATATGACGGTAGTCGTACCAACCGATGCAATAGAAACGAAAAAGGCAACGCTTTGCTCAACGCAAATCAATGGGCCTGTGTATATAAGATTTGGCAGAGAAAAAGTGCCGACGATTACTTCGGAGGACACGCCTTTTGAAATAGGTAAGGCATATTGTTGTCGGGATGGTTTGGATGTTGCGATCATAGCCTGCGGTGCTATGGTTTATGAAAGCCTGGTGGCGGCAGATCAGTTAAAAGCAGAAGGGATCAGCGCAGCAGTTATCAATAATCACACCATAAAGCCGATGGATCAAGAAACGATTATAGAAGTCGCAAAAAAGACGGGGGCGGTTGTAACGGTAGAAGAGCATCAAGTCATGGGGGGAATGGGGAGCGCAGTGGCAGAAGTGTTGGCACAAAACCATCCTGTTCCGGTGAAAATGCTTGGTGTCATGGATCGGTTTGGCGAATCCGGTGAACCGAATGTCTTAATGAAAGCGTTTGGTCTTACCAGTGATCATATTGTGCAATCGGTAAAAGAAGTTTTAAAGATGAAGAAATAAGATTGATTTACTAAAGATAATTGCGTAACTAAACGTACATCATTAGTTTAGTGGTCGCTGCGAGGCTAGTGTTAAATATCTTGCAATTCATCATCCATACAACCATTTTAAAATTTAAGGGGGAAAGTCTCGTGAGCACGCAAAGTAATATAGGGGCAAGATTGGATCGTTTGCCGATATCAAAATGGCATTATAATGTTCTCATGTTGATGGGATTAGGTTTATTTATTGATAGTTTTGATAATTATATGGGTGGTGTAATCCTAGCTGACTTGGTGAAATCAGGTTGGTCGAACAATTATCTGAATGCAGCTTTTGCTTCATCTACGATGGCCGGGCTTTTTATAGGGTCGCTATTCGCAGGTTTTGCAGGTGATCACTTGGGAAGGAAATTTGCCTATCAAATTAATTTGCTGATTTTTGGCTTTGCATCGATAGCAGCAGCCTTTGCCACAGATATGACGATGTTGATTATCTTTCGCGGTATTATGGGAATTGGTCTAGGGGCAGAACTTGTTATTGGGTTTGGTACATTTCCTGAATTCGTGCCGGCGAGGGTGCGAGGCAAGTGGGTGTCGTTTCTGTCACTGATTGCAAATGTTGCACCACCGATCGCGATTCTAACCGCATATTGGGTAATACCGATTTTTGGTTGGCGTGCAATGTTTGGAATTGGTGGGGTTGCGGCAATTATTGTATGGGCCTTGCGGCATGGCCTACCGGAATCCCCGCGCTGGTATGAGTCACATGGCGAAATAGCGAAAGCTGAAGAAATCCTTGCAAAAGTTGAAAAGGATATAGAGCTTGAAAAGGGAATTAAATTACCGCCGATTGAATCCGACGCTTTAGCTGTGGAGCAAGTGGTCAAAAAGGTTTCTTTCTTTCAATTATTTAAAGGTGTTTTATTAAGAAGAACCATTGTAGCTTCTGCGGTGTTGATTGCCATGAATACAATCGTCTATACTGTTTTGAATTGGGTTCCAACTATTTTTGTACAATCGGGCATCAGCGTGACTAAGTCTACCGGAATGATGGCATTGATCATGTTTGGGGCACCGCTGGGGGTATTTATTTCTTCACAAATTGTTGATAAATTTCCACGTAAAAAGATGGCGATCATACTTTTATTAATCATAGGATTACTAGGGTATTTCTATTCATTACAACGTACAGAGGTGGCAATTGTCACGGTTGGATTTATTCTCACCGTAATTAACTATATTTTTACTTGCTTTGCTTGCTCGGTTTACGTTCCCGAATTGTGGCCGACTGAAGCTCGTATGAGAGGCATGGGATTCGCGAATGCAGTTGGGCGGGTTTCCGCAGTATTTTCTCCATATGGCGTAGCTTGGCTTTTATCAAGTTATGGTTCTATCGCAGTCTTTATCGGTCTGGGTGTGGTATTGACGTTAATTGCAATTATTGTTGGTACTTTGGGAGTTGAAACCAGAAATAAATCACTGGAAGAGATCAGCAAAGAAGCAGGCGTCTAATTAGGACCCCCCCATTAAAAAGTAGTTTGTTCTGCTTTTTAATGGGGGGTTCTTTGCAAGCTATGTCGACCTTTCATTTATCTTTTATCTATTGTTTGGCGTGTTCATTTGATGTAAGATGAATTTATAAAAGGTTATTCTATCAAACTATGATAAAAGAGGTTTAAAAATATGAATGAAAAATATTTGTTTATATGCTATCCTAAATGCACAACTTGTCAAAAAGCGCAAAAATGGCTGGATGCGAATGGTGTAAGCTATGAAATTAGAAATATTAAGGAAGAAAATCCTACAGCAGCCGAATTAAAAGATTGGTGGCAAAAGTCGGAACTGCCGATTCGCAGATTTTTTAATACAAGTGGTCTTTTATATAAATCAATGGAACTTAAAAATAAATTGCCGGAAATGCCAGAAGATGAGCAAATTTCATTACTTGCAACGGATGGAATGTTAGTGAAAAGACCATTGTTTATTATGGAGGATAAAGTATTGGTTGGTTTTAAGGAAGCTGAATGGCAAACGCAAATGAAAAAATGAGATAGCTTGTATGAAAATAAGAAAAGCAACGAAACGATGTTTCGTTGCTTTTTATGGTTTATAAATTTAAAAATTATTGGTTATGAGGCTGCTTTTTCTTAAAACTCTATGATATTAAAGCATTATATGGAAATATAATCTGAATTTATATATATAAAAGCATAATCATAGTTACGATGACTGCGATAATCATTCCAGGGGCATTCCTTTTTGCTGTTTCCATTGGTGATACTCCAGCTAAAGTGGCGCAGATGATCATTCCGCCAGCGACTGGCGACATTGTACGCCCAAGTGCTCCACCGATAGATGCCATACTTCCCATACTCATTGCTGATAAGCCAAAATCGGCAGCATGGATCGTCACTGCTTTATTGAATGCAACTGATGCCGCATCGCCAGATCCACTCATGATACCAAGAAGAAAAGGCCCGATGCCAGAGCTTAACTTTGCAATCGAGGGAACATCGATCATTAAACGAATTAAAGATTGAATTAATCCCATAGATTGTAGACCACCGACGAATACGAGTGCACAGATGATGATACCGAAGACATGTCCGAAAGCATTTCCAGCGCCATGCCAAAATTCTTTTGATATTTCTTGTGGGTTTGTACGTGTAACGAAAAAGGCGCAAAATACCCCGATAATCATCGCATGTGAAATAGAAAATGGCTTGAAAACTGGAATGAGATTCATGCTGCCGGTTACAAGAATGATAATAGGAATAAGTGGGACCAGAGCATAATGGTATTTAATTTTAAAATGTTCTCTTTCGGAGTCAGAAATTGCATTCGGCATAATATATCCTGTATGCTCTTTTCTTAAATATGCTAAAACCCACAAACTGACAGCTCCGATTATACCAGAGGCAAGTAAGGCCCAAAAATGGTTTGCGACAACAGCAACTGGGGTTGCATCTGCAACACTGACAATAAGAGCAACTTGCGGATAACCAGGATTAAACATTGCACCGTACGTACCGGCATAAATACATGCACCTGCAATTGCTGGATGGATTCCCGCGGCCATCATCAATGGAATTAGTATCGCACCGACAGCCGCCGAGCAACCAGCGGAGCTTGTAATTGAAACATTAATAAATAGTGTTACCAATACAGAAGCTGGGATTAATAAAGGACCGGCTTTTCTGAGTGGTTTAATCAATAAATTAATTAAATGTTTATCACATTGTGTTAACTTCATTACCATAGCGAATCCCATTACCGCGATAATGGATTCAAATAATTTGGTTTCAAGCATGGCGTGTGAAAAAGCTTGAAAGGGAGCAAAAAATTGACCACCGATAAAAGACATTACTACGCCAGAACAAAATAGAACCATACGTGTTTCATAACGTTTTACTAACAGGTAGATGGTAACGAACAGGATAACAATTCCTGAAATGATCATCATAAAGTATCACTCTCCTTATACTAGCTCATAGTTTAGATCGGCCAAAATAACTGCGGCTTGTTCATGGTGAATATCAACTATTTTACTTATTTATAATGATAAACCTAATAATTTTGCCGGAGATCGTTTTGTCATTGTATCTATCATTGTTTGTGATACCCCTGCATTAAGTAAAAATCCTATATATTCGCTTAATGCATCACTCCACATGGGATTTTCTAATTGCCCGCCATCGGTAGCGATAATGGTGGATTCATATCCTACTGCTTGAATTGCCGCTAAATTTTTTGCAAAGTTCTTTTCATAGTCTTTTCCTGGGCAGCGGGTAGCATAACATCGTTCAAAATACACACCGTATGGCACTAATTTTTTTTGCATTTCTATAGGCATCGCAATGGACCACCATTCAGGATGATTAATCACAATCTTATTGACACCAATTTTTTTTGCTTTATCCACAACAATAAAAATTTCCTCTGGGGATAAATGTCCTGTTCCTAGAATTAAATCATGTTTAGCGATTATTTCTAAGACTTTCTCAAGAGGGGGAACAATTTCGCCGTTCACGATCGATTCAACACCATCATTTTTGCCCATGATTTTCCGTTCATGTGCAGACCAGGCGGTCGGCAGCCAAACGATCTTTGCCCCCATTTTTCTCGCGGCTTCAACAGCAGATGGATTGATTCCTCCAACCTCTGGATTTAATGTAATTCCACCAAATACTTTTATCCCTGGTACAACTTTTTCAGCGATTTGCGCCCGATCCATCGTCGGCACGACATGAGACTTAATTACAATTGCTCGTGCACCAACACGTGCTGCTTCTTGCGCTAGCTCAATATCATCCAACCGCCTTTGACGAACATCTGGATTGGTATGAATATGAAGATCAATAACATTCTTTAAAATTTCTTTTCCAAAGTCATTCATAAATAGTCAAAATCCTCTCTCATATGATTTATCCCTGTATTGCAGCCTTACTTTTTGCTTTTTTATTGCTATATAACGTATAAATAGATCCCACGATCGCAACACCGATAGAGATCATAAGCAAAAACCAAATGCCTTGATACTCTAAATGGAAACCGCCGTCTTTAACAGCAAATTGTACCGCCATATAACCACTATACGTCAAGGAAGCTGCTCCGATTAATTGTGTGATGGTATTGATAAAGCCATTCAATGTGCCTGAGGTCTTAAGTGACCAATTTTCGGCTATTACTGTATTTAGTATAGATAACAAATTGATGCCCACACCAAGGACAGCGGCAATTGCTCCAAGTACGATTGGTGATGTAAGCGGCGTAGTTAAAAGATAAATCAGACCGAAGGTAATTGTAAAACTAACAACGAGTAAAGATGCACGTGGAATTTCATATTTTTCTAAAAGATAATCGGAAAGTTTACCTACAAGTGGCGGGCCAACGATTCTCCCTGCAACATAGCAAGAAGCAATAACTCCACCGGCAATCATTGCTTCGGATTTATCGAGTCCGGCAACTTGGCTGTAAAAAGTAGCAGCATATAATGGCAACCAACTAGGAATTAGTCGTAACCCTACTGTAAATCCTTGCCATACAAGTATAATAATCCAAAAGGAAGGGTCCTTTATCGCAGATAGTACCATGGATTTGTAATTGCCTTTTTGGGCGGATTTATTTTCTTCTTTTGCCTGTATTGATTCAAGCCCCATTTCACTAGGATCAGAACGAAGAAATACGTAAGATACCACAGCAACCACTAAAATGACAACTGCCATAATAAGTGTAGCTGCCCTCCATGAGCCTACACTCAAAATTGTAAAACCATCTTTCATAAATAACGCCATGACTGGTAGCAGTAAAAAAGACCAAACTTCACCCATACCGCCGCCTGGACCAGAAAATAGATTCATAGCCAAACCGCGCTGTTTCTTACTGAACCATCGACCGATAACTGCTACACAAGGAACAAATGCCACAGCACCAACAAAACCAAGTGCGCCTCGTATAATTACTGCTTGATTAAAGCTGTCAGCAAAAGCGAACGCGGCAACAAGTAGAGCAGTGATACCTATGCCCAGAGGAATTACTTTTCTGCCGCCTAATAAATCGGTTAGTGTTCCACAGGTACCTTGTCCTAAAGCATAAGCATAGAAAAAGACGGATCCTAAAATACCAAGTTCAGGCTTACCAATATTCCATTCACCCATGATATAACTTGCAATGCCTGTATAATTCAGACGAACCAAATTACCAGAAGAATATACAAGAATACAAACCAATAGAACAATCCACTTATAATAATTTTTTCCATAAAACATTGACATTTACAATCCCCCAATTTTATTTTTTCCATCATCTTCTTAAACAAAATAAAAACAAAAATTTAACAGATAAAAGTCCAAGCGTTTTAAATAAACATTCACAATAAATTTGATCCTTACAGCTGTAAAGAAATTACGTATGAATATTCTAAATATTTAAAGTAGTATTTAATAATTAGAAATTATGGCAAAAGACGAAAAAATATGTCATAGCATAAGTCACCACCCTAATTCAAATAAGAGGGGGGACTCTTTTGTCTCATCTATTCATTTCAATAGATGATTTATCACCTATTGAAACTTAGCCAAGTAAACGAGTAAGTTTAAAAATGTCATATTTTAGACGGGCTAAAATATGACATTTTTAACTGCGTCTGGATGGCTATAAATGTTTACTTATTTATAAAATGGAGATAGAGAAATTTACAAAGGTTTATTCGTTTTTATTGTAGTAATTGATGAGACAGCCATCTGCAATAATTTCTCTTTCGCCTGCGGATAGATTTTCAAGCTTGAGTGTAATTGGAGTGCGTTTATCTGCTTGAATAAGTTCACCTGGAATTTCAGTGGTTTCAGTGGTTTCAGTGGTGATTGCTTGACGAATGTCTGCAATATAAATTAAATCTCCGTCTTCTAATAAAAAAATATCTTTTTTATCTATAGTGAAGGGAATCATGCCCCAATTAATTAGATTACTGCGATAACGTTTAGTCGCATATTCTACGGCGATGTTGGCATCTCCACCTAAAACACGCTGACAAGAAGCGGCTTGCTCTCTTGCAGAACCATCCCCCGGTTTTATTGCTACGATGACGCTGCCAATACCAGTTGCACGTATTTGTTCACTGCTTACGTTTCCGTTAAAAGCTGCTGCGAAAATATCTAAAGATTCTTTGGCGGGCGTTTCTTGATGAAGGAATGCTTGACGTTTCGTTTCTTCGCGTTGTACAGCTTTTGCCCTGTCAACATAGGCAGGAACCTTACGTGATAATGTAAATTCAGCCAAGCGTAGTGGGTTAGACCGGTAAGAAGAAGTCTCCCCAGATGGAATTAATTCGTCTGTTGTAGTTACGGGATCATGAATGACCGCACAAACTTTAAGCAAAAGATTTTTAGGAAGTTGTCTAATTTTTGGCCATTCTACGATATTTGGACCAGAAACTAGCTTTTCGTTTGGTTCAGGATGGTCAAAGCCAAAGTAAACACGATTTTTGTATATATCGCGATTAAATGTATAATCAGGAATCGTGATATTTTCTTCTGATGCTGCAGTAAGAATACCGTTGTTTTTTGCTGTTGCGGCGATTGAACGTGCATCCATTAAGGCAACATAAGAGAGCTGTCTATCCGATGGTTTAGAACCTTCACGATGTGGGAAATTTCTTGTTGTGTGGCGAATACTAAATTCATTATTCGCAGGTGTATCGCCGGCACCAAAGCATGGCCCGCAAAAGGCAGAGCGGATGCTTGCACCAGAAAGTGTTAAATCAGCAATTGCACCATGTTTCATTAATTCCAGAAAAACAGGCTGGCTGGCTGGATATGCGCTCAAAGAGAAGTTATGCAAAGGTGCTTGTCCTAAAATTTTTGCTGCAGATACTAAATTTTCGTAGGAACCACCTGCACAGCCGGCAATGATACCCTGATCAACTTTTAATTTTCCGTTATGGAGTTTATCCATTAGGGTTAGATTGTTTTTAGAATTTTCTAGTTGCTCCTGACCAAGTTTTTCAACGTGTCTTAAGATATCTGCTGCATTTGCATCGACTTCTGCAATTGTAAATACATTGCTTGGGTGGAATGGCATCGCAATTACCGGTTCAATTTTAGACAGATCAACTTCAACTGCACCTTGATAATACGCGATTTCTTTTGGTTGAAGTTTTTGATAATCCTCCGGGCGACCATGTACTTTATAATAAGATGCTGTTTTTTCATCGGTACACCAGATGGAACTTAAACAAGTCGTTTCTGTTGTCATGACATCGATTCCATTACGGAAATCCATGCTCAAATTACTGATACCCGGACCGACGAACTCCATAACTTTATTTTTCACATAACCTTTGTCAAAGACGGCTTTGATAATGCTCAAGGCTACATCTTGAGGACCGACATTTGCCTTAGGTGCACCTTTCAAGTAAATGGCGATAACGTCTGGATATTTTATATCATAGGTATGGCTGAGCAGTTGTTTTACAATTTCCCCGCCACCTTCACCGATTGCCATGGTGCCTAATGCACCGTAACGGGTATGACTGTCAGAACCGAGAATCATTTTTCCACAGCCTGCCATCGTTTCACGCATGAATTGATGAATGACTGCTTGATGTGGCGGCACGAAAATTCCGCCGAATTTTTTTGCTGCCGAGTAACCAAAAACGTGATCATCTTCATTGATTGTGCCACCGACAGCACAAAGACTATTATGGCAGTTTGTTAATACATAAGGTACAGGAAATTTTTTTAGTCCGCTGGCAATTGCGGTTTGCAAAATACCGACAAAAGTAATATCATGTGAAGTTAAAGCATCAAATTTAATTTTTAAATTATTCATTAAGGCATTGTTATTGTGCTTTTTTAAGATTTGATAAGCTATAGTACCTTTAATCGCTTTTTCTTTAGAAATGTTATCTGTTAAAGGTGTTATAGTATTGTGTGGCAGCTGTGAATTTAATGTTGATAAATCAAATTTAGTGTTTTCACTGGTAAGAAGCACGCCATTGATTAAATAGCAGCCGCTATCAGATAATTGAATCATGAATCATTTACCTCCAATTGTTATGCGATCTTTTAAAACTGAAAAAATTATCAGATAATTAATTAAATTCTGTCTCATATTATAAAGAGATATTTGATGTTGGACAAATAACGATATTTTATTTCTATAGATAAATTAAAACTATTATTCATTAAATTATTTTTATGGTATATATGATTTAGAGATTTTATGAAAGGAATGTCGAATAGAGAACTAATCGGCAAGGTTGCTCTGATGGAAAATAAAGATTGGAATATTTTATTAACATTAAATAATGAAAAAAATATTACAAAAGCTGCGCAACTTTTGTATATGTCACAGCCAGCACTTACTTCTAAAATCAAGCATATAGAACAAGAATTAGGTGTTCAGCTCATATTAAGAAGAGCACGAGGAATTCAGTTTACACCTGAGGGAGAGTATGTGATTGGTAAAGCTGAAGAAATGGTTGAGCAACTGAAAAATATAAAAAATGAGTTGCGGAATTTTTCGAATTCACTGTCTGGTACAATTGAAATTTGTGCATCACATTATTTTACGATGTATAGATTGCCAAGAATTTTAAAACTATTTAAACAAAAATATCCGGAGGCAGATTTTAAAGTAAAAACAAACTGGTCAAAAAATTTATTTAGTATAGTGAATAGCAATAAGGCACATGTAGGTTTTGTAAATATAGATTATGGCGGTTGTGATAATGTTTACTTACTTTGCGAAGAGCCTATATGCATTGCATCAACCGAACCATTTCAAATGAAAGATCTTGCGACATTACCTCGGATTGAGTATCAACGTGATTATCTTTTAAAAATGCAAATTGATAAATGGTGGAGAGAGCATTTTGATCGCCCGCCGATGATTAATATGCATGTAGATAAAATTACAACTTGTCGGGAGATGGTATCCTACGGCTTGGGTTATGCAATTTTGCCGGAGTCTATTACCTTAAATATACCGAATATTCATAGAGCTTACTTAGTGAATCAGAGTGGTGAAAAAATTATGAGGCAAAACTGGATGGTTTATAATCATGGTGATTTCGACATTCCAATCGTTAAAGTATTTATTCAATTCGTAAAAAATATGGTGTTCTAAGAAAAAAGGAGTAATTGCAGCATAAGAACTTTAAGAGAATCATGTATTATCTGAATTTTCTATCGCACCCAATCATAAATCTTTATTTTTTTTATTAGGATATCTTCGCTATAATTTAGATGTGGAATAAAGTTATATCAATCTGCAAATCTAAATCAATAAAATTTATATTACGATAATACAAAACTATCGTGATGTAAATTGTAATTTAAATGTATGCAATGGATTAAGATTGCAATTAAAAAAAGAAGGTGAAGAGATGGAATTAATCTCAACGGGAAGAGCTGGGACATTAGAATCCGGTGATATCAGCATTGTGGTTGAAAAAAATGCAGATGCCGGCATTGTGATTGATCTTGACAGCACGGTGGCCAGCTTGTTTGGCAGAGAAATTAAAGAAGTGATTACAAAAACATTAAGTACGTATGGTTTCACCAGCGGCATTAAAGTTACAGCGCTAGATAAAGGCGCATTAAATTGTACGATCATTGCAAGAGTAACAGCAGCATTATATCGTGCAGCCGGAAGTACGGAATTTAACTGGAAATAAAGCAAACGTAAGGAAGGAATGGTAAAGAAATGGCGATCAAACAAAGATTGCGCAGAACGATGATGTTTATTCCTGGAAACAATCCTGGAATGATGCGTGATGCACATATATATGGTTCAGATTCTATTATGTTTGACCTTGAAGATGCGGTATCTATGGCTGAAAAGGATGCGGCACGATTGCTGGTATTTCAGGCAATCAAAACGATTGATTACGGTGATACGGAAATCGTTGTTCGTATTAATCCGTTGAACACTCCTTATGGCAAAGCAGATATTGAAGCGATGGTAGTTGCTGGCGCACATGTACTTCGTATGCCAAAAACGGAAACACCGGAAGATATTACAGAATGCGAAGCTTATATTGCAGAAATGGAAAAGAAACATCATATTCCTGTCGGTACGACACTGATGATGGCAGCAATTGAAGGCGCTCTTGGCGTAATTAATGCACATAAAATCGCGACTTCTTCGGATCGTTTGATCGGAATTGCAATCGGTGCAGAGGATTATTGTGCAAATTTAAAAGCGAATAGAACGAAAAGCGGGACAGAGTTGCAATTGGCACGTGAAACCATTGTGGTTGCTGCAAGAGCGGCAGGTATTGATGCCTTAGACACAGTGTTTTCTGATGTAAACGATGAAGAACAATTGATCTATGAAGCGAATTTAGTAAAGGAAATGGGTTTTGACGGAAAATCGGTGATTAATCCACGTCAGATTGGCCCCGTACATAAAGTCTTTGCTCCAACCGAAAAAGAAATTGAGAAAGCAAAACGAATTATTGCGGCAATTAAGGAAGCGGAAGCAAAAGGATCGGGTGTTATCAGCCTGAATGGAAAAATGGTGGATAGACCGGTTGTCATTCGCGCAGAACGCACAATTGAGCTTGCAATTGCATCTGGAATTTTAGTCCCCGAGGAGGTAGAAGCATGAAAAATGCAATCAATCATGAAATCTCAGCAGAGCTTTTGCAGCATTTAGACTTGGAATTTTATCATGCTGAAGGAGAGCATAAAGATTACGCTACGTTGAATGAACGCCTTGCGAAAAATGGTAAATTGTTGTCTTCTTTAGAAGAAGCAATTCATAAATCAGGGCTGAAAGATGGTATGACAATTTCTTTTCACCATCATTTTCGTAATGGTGACTATATCCTAAACATGGTTATGCATAAACTTTCCGAAATGGGCTTTAAAAATTTAACGGTCGCATCTTCCAGCCTTTCTACTGCACATGCACCGCTGATCGAACACATTAAAAGTGGTGTGGTAAGAAAAATTGAAACTTCCGGCATGCGTGGGGATTTGGCAGATGCAATTTCGCACGGACTGATGAAAGAGCCTGTTATTTTCCGCAGTCATGGCGGACGTGCCTCGGCGATTGCGAATGGCAGTTTACATATTGATGTAGCTTTTCTTGGCGCACCTTCTTCTGATGTTTTCGGTAATGCCAGCGGTATTTATACCAACGAAGAAGGAAAATCAATTTGCGGTTCACTTGGCTATGCAAAAGTTGATGCACGTTACGCAGATACAACCATTATTCTTACGGATAATCTTGTTCCGTTTCCAAATGCGCCGGCATCGATTCCAGCGACGGATGTTGATTATGTAATTCAGGTGGAAGCACTTGGCGATTCCAGTAAAATTTCTTCTGGAGCGACTCGTTTTACGAAAAATCCTCGTGATTTATTGATTGCTGAAGCGGCGGCAAAAGTAATCCAGGCATCGGGTTATTTTAAAGATGGATTTTCAATTCAAACTGGATCTGGCGGTGCTGCACTTGCCGTTACACGGTTTATCAGCGAAGAAATGATCAAACGTGATATGAAAGCACGCTTTGCACTTGGTGGAATTACTGCGCAGATTGTAAAACTTCACGAAGAAGGTTTAATTGGAAAAATCCTTGATGTACAAGGATTTGACACAAGTGCTGCCGAATCTCTGATTCATAATTTAAATCACATTGAAGTGGATGGCAATCAATATGCAAGTCCATTTAATGAGGGATCTGCGATTCATCAGCTTGACATTGTGATCTTATCGGCTTTAGAAGTCGATGTAAATTTTAATGTCAATGTATTGACTGGTTCTGATGGTGTGATTCGCGGCGCAATTGGCGGACATCCGGATACTGCGAGCAAAGCAGCACTTACCGTGCTGGTTTCACCAGTGATTCGCGGACGGATTCCTTGTATTTTAGATAAGGTCAATACCTTGGTTACGCCGGGGGCTGTTTGTGATGTCCTTGTTACGGATCAAGGCATTGCAGTGAATCCAAATCGGCCGGAAGTAAAGGAAAGACTCATGAAAGCTGGTTTAAAAGTTACAACCATTGAAGCCTTGAAAGACAGTGCCGAAAAAGTTGTCGGTACACCGGATGCATTACAATTTACAGATAAAGTAGTCGGGGTAGTTACGCATCCGGATGGCAGGGTTTTGGATGTGATCCATGAGGTGAAAGCATAAAATGTCTCATGCGTTTTTTGAAGGAATTACGGTAACTTTAGAAGAGGTATTGAAAAATAAAGAAGCCCGCGCTGATTTACAGCGCGAGCTTCTTGTACAATATAGGAACCCGATCATTTCTTTTACGATCAACATGCCGGGAGAGGTAAAACTAAACAATGCGGCACGGCTATTATATAAAGCCGGATTGACGCGAATTGAAAGTGCCTGCATGCAGGCGGGGGCTGCGATTTGCACGATTCGTCGTGCAGAACGTTTTACAGGCTTGGAAGCCTTTTTTTCGGTTTCTTGTGATGCAGCGTTATTAAAGAAACTTGCTTGTAAGATCGAAGATCAAGATCAGGTTGGCAGATTATTGGACATCGATGTATTGGACGTTGATGGGATACCGATTAGCCGCAGTGCACTTGGTTTGCCTAAACGCAAATGCTTGCTGTGTGAGCAGGATGCAGTCATTTGTACGAGAATGCGGCAGCATACAGTAGAACAATTGTTGCAACAGATTGAAAAAGTTGTGAGCAAAATGCAAACCTAAAGCAGGAGGCCAATGATGGAAGATTTTACTGAAGATGCGTTTGAACTGCATGAATTACCACAAAGCTTTAAAGACGGCCGAAAAAAAGTGGCTGAATTTCTAGCAGGGTTTGACTTAATGTATGATACGATGGATTCTTATGTTGGTTTATTCTCCGGAGAAAAGATGATTGCTGGTGGCGGTTACCGAGGAACAACTATTAAATGTGTAGCGATAGATCCCAGTTATCAAAGCAGCGGATTATTAAATAAAATCATATCTTATTTATGCAGTGAATTGTGGGCAAAAGGGGCAGCGAATATTTTTGTGTTTACAAAACCGAGTAATCTCAATTCATTTCGTGGTGCAGGTTTTTATTTGATTGGTAGTGCGCCGGACGCGATTTTATTGGAAAGCCAAAAAGATGGCATTGAACGCTATGTACAAGCTTTAAAACCATGTCGACAAAGTGGTGTTCAGGGTGCCATTGTGATGAATGCAAATCCATTCACACTAGGGCATCAGTATTTAGTAGAATATGCAGCGAAACATTGCGATCATCTGCATATTTTTGTCGTAGAAGAGGATTTGTCGGATTTTCCTTTTAAAGTGCGTAAACGATTGATTGAAGAAGGAACAAGAAATTTCAAAAATGTAACGGTGCATAGCGGCGGACCCTATATAATTTCGGCAAATACATTTCCGTCCTATTTCATTAAGGAATTATCTAGGATAGCCAAAGCTTATGCACAGCTGGATTTAGATATTTTCGCAAAACATATAGCGCCTGCACTTTTCATTACAAAACGATTTGTTGGCACTGAGCCAGCAGACGCATTGACCTCCGCCTATCATCAAATCATGCAGCAAGAATTACCTAAATCTGGTGTTGCATCCATCATGCTGGAGCGAAAAGAAAATTGCGGGCAACCGATATCGGCATCAAGCGTGCGTGCACTTCTTGCAAAAGGGGATTTGGAAGGCGCGAGGTCGCTCGTACCTGCGACTACAGCAGATTTTTTTGCAACCCCCGAAGGTATAACTATTATAGACAAATTGCAGCAAAACACGCAGTGAGAGGAGAATTTTTGTGCTTGTATTACCAGAAGAAATTGGTCGTCTCGCGGTGCAGGCGATTTTATATGAAGTAGCAGTTACGCCAAAGCCGGGATTGGTAGACCGATATAGTGCCGGTGCACATCAAGATATGGATTACTTTTCTTTTTTAGCGAGTGCAACCGCCTTAATGCCGTATTTTACGCAATTTGCAAAAAAAGGAATCGAGGGGAAGGCAGATGCTCCCCAAGCTTTATTTCAAACGATTCGTGCTGTTGGTGTGGAGGCGGAGCATTGTATGTTTGACGCAACGGGCGGTGTTAATACGCACAAAGGCGCAATTTTTTCTATTGGGTTAGCGTGCGTGGCCTCGGGTGTTCTAGCTGCAAGAGGAGAACCGCTTACACCACAAAATATTGCTGGCTATGTGGCACAAATGACAGCAGGAATTTGTAGGCGTGAGTACGAAAAAATTAAAGCAAAAAAAAATCCCACCAAAGGTGAGAAAATTTATTTGCGTTATGGTCTAACGGGGGTTCGAGGTGAAGCAGAAGCGGGGTTCCCGAGTGTACTTAAGTATTCTTATCCGGTACTCGAACAATGTTTGTGCAGCGGAATTTCAGGAAATGAAAGTATGCTGCAAGCTTATCTTGTCTTAGCTAGTTCTGTAGATGATACCAATGTTTTAGGACGGCATAATCGCGAAATGTCGGCCTATTTAAAAACAAAAATGAGAGAAGTACTTGAAGCTGGCGGTGCCTTGAAAAAAGAGAATATTGCAGTATTGCAGGTGTTGGATGAGGAGTTTATTATAAAGAATATCAGTCCGGGAGGCTGTGCTGATTTGCTGGCATTGACGATCTTTTTATTTTCCTTAGCGCATCCGTCTTGGCGATATCGCGTTATGGTGCGACATGCTGTGGACAGATAGGTCGCGGGTCGGCGATAAGCATTCATCTGCGTCGTTACAGCAAGGTGCTGCTCGTCGACGTACACGAGTACGACTCCTTCACAACCCTTTGCTGCGCCTAGCATCTGAATACTTCTCGTCAACCGGCAATCTATCTTCGTACTAGTTTATAAGTGGAATGGGATTCGATGTAGCATATTCATCTATATGTATAGTTTTATTTTACCTATAATTTTTGCGTTGTCGCACTAAGATTTTACTTATAAATTTCTTAATGTAGCATGTATTATATAAATTGTCCTTTTGTCATCGACACAAAAGGACCAAAAAGTCTAGGCCTCAAACCTCCAAAATACTTGAAAAAAGATCAACTTACTAAAATCCTCAACTCGCTTCGCTCAGACAAACGGATTTTTAACGTAAGGTGATCTTTTTTCATCCTTCGGAACGTATTTTTCCGGGAAAGGCCAAGTACGAAAACATTAGGGATACTGTAATTTTACTGCATCATCCCATTTTTTCGTATAAAGTATAAAAAAATTTAGAACAATGTTTTATAATAAATAAAAAGGGTTTTATGTTTCTTGGGGGGATTTTATGTGCGGAAATAGATTGACTAGAATTGATGCAAATTTGGAAGTTTTTAAAATAGCCTTTGCAGCTGGAGTATCATGGATGCTGGCTTCATCTGTTACTGCGAATCCGTATCCAATTTTTGCGCCGTTGGCGGCAATTTTAACAATGCAGGTAACAATAGCCGATTCGGTAGAAAAAGGTGTATATCGGGTATTGGGCGTCATATTTGGTGTGACGATCGGTGGATTTTCCGGCTCATATTTTGAAGTGAATGCTTGGAGTATTTTTTTTACGATTGGAATGGGCATTGCGATCGGCAGAGTGTTTCGTTTAAATTCACAAATTATATCACAAATTGGTGTAAGTACATTGCTGGTATTAGAGTATGGCCGAAGTCAAGGCTATATGATTGGACGAATTGAAGAAACGATGATTGGTGCCGGTGTTGCAGTTGCTTTAAATATTATCTTTAGTGCGGGTAAATCTAGTGTGAAAGTGAAAAAAACAGTGATACATGCAGTTGCGCGGTTGAAAAACCTATTAGAAATTTTGCAAACAGCAGAGACGACGGAAAACTTGTCTTTCGGACTATATGAAGCTAGGCAATATGTACAATGCATTCGAAAAGATCATGTTAATATTATGCAAGTGATACAAAGCTATCGCTATACGCCGTTTCATCGTGAAGAACGCGAAAAGATTATAGAATATTCTTTGATGATGAATCGATTAGAACATATCAGTTTTCAAATTCGGGGTATTGCGCGAAGTTTAGTAGATTTATCCGAGGCAAAAAATGAATGGAAACAATTTAGTCCGGTAATACATGACGTACAAATCTGTTTGAATATTTTTACGCGCTCTATTGAAGAAGAAAATAATAACCTGTTTCGTGCGGCTTTGATTATGGCAGTCCGAGAAACACGATTGAATTTTTCTCATTGTTTTCTATCCATTCAGAAGGCATACGAAGTTCCTGTTCCAGAGGTAGGGGCAATTTTCTCTGATTTAGGGCGGATTTTAGATGAGCTGGAAGATAAATTTCCAGATTTGAATGAAAAAGATACGCTGTTTAGAAGACAGTTATTGAAAATTGGCAGTGCTTCTGATGAATAAAGCGTTCTACGCAGTCATTTTTGATATTTCAATCTCATTAATTCTGTAAATTCTTCTATACGATCAAGGGCTTCCTGTGGAAGATCATAAGGGGCAGAAGTTTCTTTTAGTATATTGCTGCGAGGAATATTTGTGCGACCTAAAAGGTAATCAATGCTGACGTCAAATAAATCGGCAAGCTTAATCAGCGTTGCCGAGTCTGGATCACGTTCACAACGTTCATATAAACTATAAGCTTGGGTTGTTTTATTAATGTATTTTGCAACATCTTTTTGAGTTAAATTCTTACTGAGTCGTAAATCTTTTAAACGCATTGCAATCCTCCTTTTTAAAATATTATATAAACAAAATGTTGATAATTGAATTGAAATCAACAATAAATTGATAAAAAGATTGACGTTCAACATTTTGTTGATTACAATTAAAGTGATAAATCCACAAAATGTTGAATCATAGGAGGCGTAGACGATGAATGTTTTTGAAAGCATTACCGATCATTTGAGAGATATACATAATGAAACTGATTTAAAAAATTTAGAGAAAATAGCAAAACATTATGATTTGGCAAATCTAGAGAATCATACAATAGAGAGTGAATTAGAGCTAAATTTATCTAAAGAAGAGATGAAAATGGTACGTAAATTATGCGATAACTGTTTGACAAAAGAAGTCGTAGCAGAAAGGATTTATTATAATCAGGGGTTTTCCGATGCAATGCGTTTGATTATACATGCTTTAGTTTGGAAACCTGTTCAAAAATAGCTTAAAAAATATATGGTGCAACGATATAGTATCTAGAGCCCTATTTTGTATGAATGCTTTGCATTCATTTTTTTTATGATTTTTGCAAGTTTGTATAAGCCTGTTTTTAAATCGCAAATATCTGCGTAGGCATAAGATATTCTTAAGTGATGATTTGACAAATTGTCATAGATACTTCCTGGATTGATCAGAAGATGTTCTGCCAATGCATTTTTGAATAATTGCTGCATTGCAATCGGTTCTATGAGTGTGATCCAGATGTAAAATCCACCTTTTGGTATAATCCAAGTAGCAATATCTTTAAAATGCTGATCTAAAACTTGGACAACAGTAAGACGTCGTAAGAGAAGCTCTTGGCGAAGCTTTTGTAAATGAGTTTCATGGCAGCCGGTTGCAAACCATTCCGCAGCCGTCCATTGCGATAAGCAGCTTGACCCATAATCATTTTGCATTTTGATATCGGCTAGCTTTTCTATAATGGGTTCAGGTCCCACGATCCAGCCGATTCGAAGTCCGGGGCTAACTGCTTTGGATAGACTGTCAATATAGAGTACATTGCCGGTTGTATCCAATGCTTTTAAAGGAGGCGGAGGCGGTTTCTCTAGCCATAGATCTCGATAGACATCATCTTCCAGGATCGGCAGCTGTGCTGTCTGGCAGGCAGAGAGTAGTTTTTGACGTCGGTTTTCTCCCATTAATATTCCCGTTGGATTATGGAATGTTGGTATCGTGTAGAGGAGGGAATGATATTTATATTTCTGCTGGTGTAAAAAAGCTTCTATTTGTATACCGTCATCATCCATCGGAAGTTCGGAGAAGTTTAGATTCATGGACTGAAATAATTTTAATGACATCAGATACGAAGGTTTTTCTACATAAATATTGGCTTTATTAGGCAATAAACCAAAGCAAATTAATTGCAATGCTTGCAAAGCGCCGGAGACAATCATGATGGAAGCAGGGGAGGCTGTAATCCCAAATTTTTTGAGATGCTGGCTGATTTGTTGGCGGAGGTAGTATAACCCTTTTGGTTCTTCATAACCGAATGATTGTATTTTATGGGGAAGCGTTTTTAAGATTTTATTTAGCTGCGCAGTAGGCAGTAGGTTTGGAGAAATTTCGCCTGTGCCAAGACGTGTAAGTGTTTCGTCAAATTCTAATCGATTGATTTCCTGGATAAATGGCAAATTCGGCAAATAAAATCCCGTATGAACGTAAGCATTCCAATTTACCTTTTTTGTTGCGGTGAATAATGACCAAGTATTGTTGGCAACCCATATACCACTGCCTACTCTACTTTGCAGCAAACCCTCTGCAATCAGTTCGTCAAGGGCAATACGTATCGTACTGCGGTTAACTCTTAATTTGTCGGCAAGTTCACGCTGAGGCGGCAATTTGCTGTGAACAGTCCACTGTCCGGTATGAATTTTATTTTTGATATAGAAAAAGATCTGCTTGTATACAGGAATCGGATCTTTTTTATTTGGCTGCCAATCAATGGTTAACATGTTGCCACCTCCAAGTATTTCTTTATTATATCAAATTGGTTGGTATAAAAACAAACCAATTGGCTGGCGACAAGGTAAGCATATATTTTTATAATTTGTTGTATAAGAAAATGACAGGTGGTATTTTTATGACAGCATTTATACATGGTATATGTTTGGCAATTGGTTTAATTTTACCTTTAGGTGTGCAAAATTTATTCATTTTTCAGCAAGGTGTGGTGCAGCCGCGATTTCGCTATGTATTGCCAGCGGTGCTTACAGCAGCCCTTTGTGATACCTTATTAATTTTATGTGCAGTTCATGGTGTATCTATGTTCTTATTTAAGTTTTCCATGTTGAAATTGATTACGATTGGTGCAGGTGTTATCGTTTTATTTTATATGGGATACTTGACCTGGCAAAGTAATGCAACGCGCAGTTCATTTCAGTGTATGCAGGCTTTTTCAACAAAGAAACAAATTGCATTCGCTATATCAGTATCGTTTCTGAATCCAAATGCCATTTTTGATATTCTTGGTGTTATTGGGGCCAGTTCAGCGCAATATGAAGGTTCGGAGAAAATGATTTTTGCAACAGCGTGCGTGCTGGTATCCTGGATTTGGTTTTTCAGTTTAGCGATCATCGGCAGATTGTTAGGTGAATATAAAAATATAGATCGGCTGATGGTTTTACTCAATAAAATATCAGCAGTTCTTATTTGGGGTATGGCACTTGTTCTTTTATATAGTCTAAAAGACTCGTTCTAAGGGTATAGCTTTACACATAAAATGTATAGTCGATAGTTTTATAGGAGGGCGGTTTATGTATAAAGCGAAAGATTATAGTTATCTGATTGGTATGCAGGGGTTTAGCAATAAATTAATAAAAACACATCTTACTTTATATCAAGGGTATGTGAAAAATACAAACAAGATGATTGAGGAACTTTGCAATATGGAGGATCAAAGCAGCAATTGTTTCGCTGAACTGAAAAGAAGATTTGGTTGGGAATTTTCCGGGATGCGGCTGCATGAATATTATTTTGGAAATTTAGGTTGTCATGAGTTGGGAAAGGAACATGATCAATTTTTAAAGTGGCTGTGTAAATTTTTTGGCAGTTTTGATCGATGGTATGATGATTTTGTAAAAATGGGACAAATACGAGGAATCGGATGGGTTATTTTAACTAGAGACAATCATACAGGCCGTTTATTCAACTGCTGGATTGGTGAGCATGATAAAGGCTTTTTAGCAGGGTGTCAGCCTTTACTGGTTATGGATGTATGGGAACATGCGTATCTATGTGATTATGGATTAAATCGTAAAGGGTATATTGATGCATTTTTCCATAATCTCAATTGGAGTATGGTGATGGAGAGATTTGAACATATTGGAATATAGTGAATGATAGTCAATGCACATTTCGTAATCCCAGGATGAAGAAAGAAATAAAATGGCGTTGTTTTGACAAGCGTAAGGCGATTTGCTATAATATCTTAGGTAATTCATACTTGTGCGTCTATAGCTCAGGTGGATAGAGCAGTAGTTTCCTAAACTGCGTGCCGCTGGTTCGAATCCAGCTAGGCGCACCATGCACATAAACTAGCCTTCTGAGGATTCTCAGAGGGTTTTTTGCTTATCAGCTTAAATTTAACGTATTGTGGTGAATGGAGGACATCAATGAAAGATGTACATGATCAACGAAGAAAGAAATTGACGCGAGGGGCATTACTTTTAGCTATTGCAATATGTTTTCAGGGGATACGTTTGATCTTTCCATTGCCGCCGCTTGTAGGTATGTTCATTATTGGCAGCTTAGTGAATATGACGCTGGCAGTAGCTGTACGATATGCAGGTGTTCTGCCGGCCGTGCTGATTGCTTGTTTACTCCCTGTTATCGGATTTTTTCAAGGCCAATTGGCGATTCCACTGTTAATACCGCTCGTTGCAATAGGGAATGTAGTTTTTATTTTAGTCTGTTATAAATTTTGGAAAAAGCGTATTTTGTGGTTGTCACCATTTCTTAAAATGATGACGCTTTATCTAGGTGCTTTATTCATCATAAGTTTTTTTGCCATTCCGGTTAAACTTGCAGCCTTAGTACTTATGATGATGGGGTGGCCGCAGCTGGTTACAGCGCTGATCGGTTTGGTACTTGCCCGGCAGTTAGTCGGGAAACTATTTTTGTTTGAGGAACGATGAGCCTATATAAGAAAATAGCCTATCAAAGTCAGCAAATTATGCTGCTTTTGATAGGCTATTTTTATTATGTGCTATTCGTGTAATTCTTTATAATTTGGTGCGAGTGATAAAGTATCATTATTTTTAAAAACATCTATGACAAATTGCTGAAATTTTTTGGCGGCAGGAGAAAGAAATTTATTTGTATTCCATGCCATTCCGAGGGGTCTGGCACAGGTTGGGTAAGCAACAGGAATAAAAACGATATTTAAATGTTCTAGTCCAGGAATGTGAGGAATCAATGCTACCCCTAAATTTGCATCTACCAGCCCGGCCACCGTCATAATTTCATCGCCTTCAAATGTAATTTTTGGACGAATTGAAGCAGTCTCAAAAAATTGATCGGCAAGCAGGCGAAGTCCGTACATTGGTTTGAACGTAATAAATGGCTCATGCGCGATTTCTGAGAGATGAATGCTTTTACGTTTTGCTAAATGATGTTTTTCTGGGACAACGACGAACAATTCTTCCGCGCATAAAGAAAACCAACCTAACGTTTCTGTTGTCATCAAAGTAGAACATAAACAAAGATCAATATCGCCGTCGATTAATTGTGATGTAAGTAACGCAGAGTTGTTTTGGTTGAGGCTGAATTGTATTTTAGGATATTGTTTTCTGAATTTGCTTAGTAGTACCGGAATAAGATAGTTACCAAGAGAATGGAGAAAGGATAAATTTACAACACCTTGATCCGGCTCAGAAAGGTTAGCAAGTGCCTGTTTTCCATTGGCGATTTCTTGTAAGGCACGTTCTACATGTATGAGAAAAGTTTGCCCATATTGTGTTAATTTAATTGTTTTTCCTACTCTATCAAATAGCGGGACGCCTAGCTCATTTTCCAATTTGGCAATTGAACGGCTAAGAGCAGGCTGCGAGACAGAGATACTTTGTGCTGCTTGTGTAAAATGATTAATATGAGCAAGTGTCTTAAAATACTCTAGCTGATTTAATTCCATGTGTATCACTCCTTAGGTAGTGTATATCATAACACACTTAAAAATAAATATCGTTAATTAAGAGTATAAAATATATGCAAATTAATTATTGAAATGATAATCAATGTGAATATACACTGTTTACATAATCATACTATAATTTGACACGTAAAGGGTTGAGAGATTATTCCTATTTTAGATATAAACGAAATGCATATCTATTATAACAATAATACATGATTCTTCTTATATAATAAATAGAAAATTCGAAAATTTAGGACATACCAGGATAAATTTCTTTAAATAAAATATTTTGATAGGTATTCTTAATTGATGAATGAAGTTTGTATTAAAAATAATAATAACATGAGACTTGTATATGAGGATGGATAGCCTAAGGGTTTATTGTTATGTGCTTTATGGGGAAGTTATTCACAGCTTAAAATGTTTTAAGAAAATGCTTTAGAGACGAGACTTTGTAGTGCATGTAGCATAAGATGCAGTTACGACATTAAAATGATTATGATAATGCATTTGACGTATAAATCTTCTAGATTTATGATATAGTTTAGGTAATATAGGAGATGAAATAAATGCGTACGTATATAACAAGGAATTCCCCCAATTACTGGCGAGCGATTATTACTCTTTTTCTAGGAAGTGTTGCTGCTTTTGGTGCAGAGTATTGTTTGCAGCCAATTATACCAGTATTGGCAGAAACATTCAATTTGATGCCAGCCACGGCGAGTTTAGCAATGAGTTTTGGAACAGGCGGGATGGCGTTTTCAATGATTGGAATTGCCAGCGTTGCAAAACGTTTAGAACGAAAAAAGGTGATGACCATTGCCGTTATGATTGCTGCATTGTTAGCAATTGGTATGGCGATTAGCACAAGCTTTCATTTGATTTTGGGGTTGAGATTGGTACAAGGAATTTTGTTAGCAGGTTTTCCTGCTCTGGCAATTGCTTATATTAATGAAGAATTTGATCCTAAAATTATTGGTTCCGTAATAGGAATCTATGTCAGTGCAAATGCTTTAGGCGGTCTTTCGGGCAGGCTTTTAATCAGTATAATCACGGATTATTTTTCATGGCGGGGCGGACTTGCGATTGCTGGTATGCTTTATTTATGCATTGGTATCGCCTTTTGGTTCATACTGCCAAATTCGACTAAGCAAATTGAAAAAGGTACACTTCGCTTAAATATTAAGGAAGATTTTTTGAAAATTCTACAAAATAAAAAGTTAGTAGCACTCTATATTGTTGCTTTCTCAGTTATGGGCTCTTTTGTATGCGTTTATAATTTTATAAGCTACATCTTTATAGCACCGCCGTACAACTTAAGTCAAACTGAAATAGGCTTTGTTTTTGTGATGTATTTAGTAGGATCGGTAAGTTCGGCAATTATGGGACGGTTGTCTGATCAATATGGGCATGGTAAAGTTCTGTGCTTATCTTGCTTGATTATGCTGATCGGAATTCTGATGACTCTGATGGCAAGTTTAGTATTTAAAATCATTGGGTTAGGTATATTGACATATGGTTTTTTTGGCGCACATTGCAATGCTTGCGGTTGGGCAGGTAAGGTTACAGAAGGCGATAAAGCGCAGGCATCTTCGATGTATATGTTTTTTTATTATAGTGGAGCTAGTATCATTGGCACTTTAGGTGGAACCTTTCTATCTTCCTATGGGTGGCTTGGCGTAGTTAGTTTAACCGGGTTAGTTGTATTCGCATCTTTCATCCTATCAGTGAAATTAACGATAGGAGAGTTTCAAAAGTTTAGTACAGTTCTACCTAAATGGATCTATCATAGATAAAATGATGGATAAACCTAAATTGACGGGTGGGAATAAAACTTAAATACTTCTAAAATAAAGAGAAATCTTGCAGAGCATGCACGCTTTTACAAGATTTCTTTTTTTTAGACATTTTGTGTCAATAGGTAATTTTATTTATTTTTTTACTGAAAACTATTAAGTTCTAAAATCAAAGTGACGATAATATATATAACAAGGAGGTTAATTTTATCTAGGATGGTGAGTGACATGATAGAAAGAGTATCAAGTGTAGCAAGAGTACCTAAAGTTGGTGCCTATGCAAAAGAAAATCAATCGTTTAATGAAAACAGCAAGAAGAAACAAGAGCTTACTTTTAGCACGATTTTAGAAAATAAAATGAAAGAATCACCAAAAACGAATGCGTCTAGTGCGTATAAAGTTGATTTAACGAATTTAACTTATCTATAATACGTCGTCGAAGTATTGTTTTGGTAGTTTATTTAGTGTATAATACGGCTGGTTGTAATAATCGAATTTTATTTACGTGTGGTGATAGAATGATAGATGATGAGAAATATATGAAATTAGCCCTGATTGAAGCACAGAAGGCCTTTGAGCTAGGTGAAGTGCCAATTGGGGCTATTTTAATTTTTGAGGATGAAGTCATTGCCGCCGGGCATAATATGCGTGAAACTTGGAATGATGCAACTGCTCATGCGGAAATGGTCGTAATAAAAAAGGCTTGTGAAAAGCTAAAGCGTTGGCGGCTCAGTGGAACTACACTTTATGTAACAGTCGAACCGTGTCCAATGTGTGCCGGAGCGTTGGTAATGAGTCGCGTTGACCGCGTAGTGTATGGCACAACCGACTATAAAGCTGGTGCAGTTGAATCGGTATTTAATATCGTAGACCATCAAGCGCTGAATCATCAAGTAGCAGTAACGGCGGGAGTTTTGGCTGATGACTGCCGCATGCTCATGAAAAAGTTTTTCCGCGAACGTCGGAACATAAAAAAGCAATTAAAAAATGAATAGTGACCAATCAAGAATAAATGGTATGCTGCCAATGCGATATAAGTTTTGGTAATGTCCATCGAGCATTTGCCGGGCTGGTGGATGGCAACGTAATGTAATTGATACGGTCGGATTGCATCATTTTAAAATGTTTTTTATAGGAAGAAAATGCTTTCCCGCCATTAAAACAGATGGTTTTAATTTGTGGATAAGCCTCCAATAAGGAAGTAAAATCATTGGGTATTTCCTGTAGAATCGCAGAATCAAGGCTGCCTTCACGTTCACAGGACTGAATGACATCCCAAAGTGCAAACTGATGTTGAAGCAGCATTGTAAGTTTATCCTCATAATTTTCAGGAACAGCATCTTCTTGACACACTGCTGTGATTACCCGCCAAAAGCGATTTTGCGGATGCGCATAATATTGCTGTTGGTTTAAGGATTGAATTCCGGGCATGGAACCTAAAATTAGGATTTTTGATTTTGTATCAATCGCAGGGGCAAAAGATTCACAAAAACTCATGTTGGAGCACCCATTTCTATAGTTTTTTATTATAGTATAGCATTTTTACAGAATTTTTCATGTTTACTTTAGAGGAAAGTATGATATAATATTTATTGTTCTTAATATGGAGAGGTGTCCGAGTGGTCGAAGGTGATTGACTCGAAATCAATTGTACCGCAAGGTACCGAGGGTTCGAATCCCTCCCTCTCTGCCATTAGTAAATTCAAGGCTTCGCGTGGCTTGACGCGGAGCCTTTTTTGTTGCCCGAAAATAAGTCAATTGTATTTCTGACAGCCTATTTGACAGCCTGCTAAATTTTGGGATGTTCTGATATAGTGTAATAGACAAGAAAACTAACGATTTTTTTGCATGATCTCTGCAATACCATTTTGCATTTTTTCAGTAGAATGCGTGTAACGATCAAGAGTGAATGCTGCCGATGAATGTCCTAGTCGAATTTGGATTTTTTTAGTTTGAACATCGTTTTCGACTAACATAGTAGCGTGGGAGTGTCTAAGGGAATGGAATGTTGTCCCTTTAGGCAGTCCCATTTTTTTTACGATTTTTGCAAAAGTATTTGTGATTGTAGCAAGTGGAATCGGCTGACTCATATCATCCGAAGCACGGAACACATAGCCATGTATGTCCCACGGGATATTTCTTTCTGCAAGCATACCGCGAAGAAGCATTTTCCAGACTTTCATTTCATGCATATACTCTTTTGTTACAGGTAAGCGACGTTTGCCGGCAGATGTTTTGGTATTACCTTCAATGGTAGCTTTTTTAGTTTTCTTTCGTGATTTAGTGATTGCTATGACGTTATTGTTAAATTCAAGATCAGTCCAACGTAGTGCAGCCAGTTCGCCGCGCCTGGATCCACATTCCCACGCGGTCTTAGCAATATATTTAAACTGTACAGACGGCATGTGCATCAGGATATCTTTAAATTCTACAACATCGATAACTTTTGTTTCACGTGTTTCTACCTGTGGCTTATCGATTGAATCACAAGGATTAAATGGTATCATCCTGTCTCTAAAAGCTTGGCTAAAAATACTTTTAACAATTGTATAAACATACTGCTTCATACGTGGTGCTTTTACCTCTTTAAAAACCTTACGAAGCATGAAGGGGGTAATTTGATCAACGTATGCACTTCCGAGTGTTGGGTATATATGATTTTCCAATACGGAATCATAGGATTCGTAAGTTCCAAGAGAGATTTTTTTCTCGCTAAGTTTGTAACTGAGTACATCAGTAGCCCAAGATTTAAATGTGATTTTTACGATATTTAGCACAGAGTTTTTTACGAGATCTCTTTCTGTCTCCAGTTCTTCTTCGGTATAACCGTAGACGTATTTCTTTTTCTTTTCTCCCGTAATTGGATTTGTGACAGTTACGCTAGATTGTAAGCGACCATCTTCTCTTATTGTTGCCATGATATTCTCCTTTCTACAGGAGTCAGTTAGTTGTTTGATTGGTTAGTTTTAAATTTTATTTATAGTCGAGAGCATATTTTTCATTAATGAACTTTTTAAAATCCTCTATTGACTGTAATGCTTCATCTGATAATTTATTTTCATTGCCAGTGTCAGAAAGAATACAGTACATGTCGTCTCTAATGATTCTTTTATATGTAAATTGGTCTTTATCCATTAATAGTTCCTCCTTTTTGTCAAGAACATATGTTCTGTGAAATGGGTAAAAAATTTTATGTTTTAGCAAAAATCATCATAAGTTGCCAGTTCGCTCAACATTTTATGTACAAGTTTGGGCGCGGTTTTAAGATTATCCAGCATGACCTTTGCTAAATTGTAATCTACATTATGCGAATACATAAGTAAATTCAAAGCGTATTCATTTGCTTCATGCTCACGGCTACTGGATACGTAATACGTCATATCCGGATGCAGATAGTAGCCATATCCGCTATGTAACCGAGCATGTCCTAACTCGTGACAAAGTACGATGAGCTGCTGCACTTCGGCTAGATTATTATTGATAAAAATAATTTTTCGCCTTAGAACTTTTAATAAGAATCCTCGAATAGATACAGGCAGGTCATAGGTTATTACATCGATATTTAAATCTGCTGCGATCATTAAAGGGTTAGATGTGCCGTGCTTATTTACTAAATTCCTTACTCGTAAGGGTATGTTCATCCATGACACCACCTGAAACTATTTTTTCTTTCTTTTATTCTTCTCTTTTGCAGTCCAAAATCCGAATTCTAAGGCTGCCCTTAGTTTTGCTTTATCTTCATTGTCAAGTTTATATGTTTCGCCATCGAACATAACTTCTGTTTGCTCAAGGAATTTAGCTAAATCCTTGGGTGTTTTTTTATTTTCGGATGCTGGTTCGTCAGATAAAGGCTGATTGCCCAAAATCTCGTCGGCAGTAACGCCAAATATTTTTGTGAGTTGGTTAAGGTGATCTATATTTAAACGTTTATTTTCTTTTCCTGTTTCTAATTTGTAATAGTATTGAGGGGTTACCCCCAGTAAGGCAGCGATTTTATTTCCTGATCTCAACGATTTGTCAGGATGTGACACTCTTATCTGCCGTAAATTATTAGGAAATTCATCCATATTAGTGCTACCCGCTTTCTTTTGTTTGATCTAATTCTATCCTATTAGGATAATTAATTCAATATCCTCATAGGGTGAAAATAGGCGATAATAGCACCTATTAGGAGAAAAATGAAGGCTTAGGGTTATAATTATCCTTATTGGGCTAATTTGCTCGTTGAATTAATATCCTTATAGGGTTAATATATAGCCATAACAACGAAACCAATAGGAGAGAGGTGGTTATAGTGAATTTTTCATTAACAATTAAAAATGAGCTTAATAGACAGAAAAAAAGTGTTTCGTGGTTTGCGGGAAAACTTGGGTTGTCAGTTCCGTATGTCTATAAGTTATTGGATCAAAGAGCCGATAAACGCTGGAACGAAGACTCCATTAACAAAGCCTGTAAAATCTTGGGTATCAAAATAAATTTCCAGAGTGAGAGGGGGTGAGAACGTGAATAATTCGAGTTACAAAATCTTCATTACGCGTTCGGCTGGAGTGGCGCATTTAATTAGCCGGGGACTTCAAGAAGCAACACCTTGGTCAAAGGAAGGCGGACAAACTTTAAGTACAGGCAGTGGGTGTGTGCATCAAGATTGCAGGATACCAAAGCTATATCACGGCGACGATAAATTCTATGCGATGATTGAATATCGTAACGGTGAAGATTTTAACTGTCCTGAGTATGAAGTAATTATTTGTTAGAAAGTGAGGTGAAAAATATGGAACTAACAGTTGTAATAAGTCCGCCGAATGGATCTTGGGAGGAGGCGGAAAAAATTATAAAAAAGATATGCGAAGCGCACATTGATGTTATATATACGCTTCGCATAGAGGTTAATGATGTTTCGAATTAGGCATTGATAAATTCAACATAATGAATCTCTATACCTGAAAGAGAAATATTCTTATTCTCACCTATGAACGCATAAGGAAGCTGTTCTTTAAAGGGGACAAGAGTAAAGTCAGTATCTTCGTAGGTTTTGGTTCCATTGCCGTAAAAAACATTGATGGCAGTCAAGTTTTTTATCTCAATAACGGAACCGGATTTCAAGTGGATATGAGCTGAAGTCATAAATAACACCTCCTTCCTCAATATACCAATATTCGACAGGGGGCAATAAATTCCTACAAAGTGAGGTGAGAACAATGTCATACGATGAACCAATACCGATTTGGCGCAAAGCTGTTTTAACGGCACAGGAGGCGGCAAAGTATAGTGACTTAAACGTAAGTATTATTCGAGCGCATGCTGTTTTAGCTACTTTAGGTAAAAGTGACTTCCCATCATTCTTTGTCGGAACTCATTTAAAAGTACATCGTGAATTATTTGATGAATGGCTTGCAGATATGGCACGTGGTCATCATAGGTTCGAAATAAAACTTGTAAATCAAATTATTAAAGAGGCTACTAAACCAGCACTCCGTGGCAGACCACGAAAGAATCGGCTTGCGTAGAAAGCGAGGTGAAACTCGATGTACATTTGTAAAATTTTAAAAATCAAGCATCTTCGTATACTCTGTGAAAATCAAAAAATATCAGTGTGTTTAGTAAGGAGGAAAATACATGATTAACAGATACTTAACGCAACGCGGGCAAGATGCTCTGCTTGTATTATCGATATGTATTGCTGCTGCAGTTATATGGATGATTGAGTAATGTACTGTGCTAGATGTGGTAAAACCACAACGCGCCTGCTATGGGCAATATTACCTTACAGTCAAACATTAGTGCCAGTTTGTGCAGACGACAGAACCTGCTATGAAGATTTTAGACAAGCAGGTAAGAAACGTAAGCGAAGGAGGCGAAAACGGTGACAGAGCAGTACCCAATTGACTGCGATAAAATGCTTAGGTTTGATCATAATGGTCTCAATGGTTATCGGCTTTGGTGCAGCAAAACAGGTCGTCTATATGAATGCTGGTACAGTAAAAATGGTGGTCTTGTAAAACAGCGTAAAATTGTAGGCCCAACTAAAACGATCATTTTAGAGCAATATGGGATAAAAAAGATCACGTCAGCGCCAACTAACGTGATCAAACGTAAATAATTTTCGGAATCAGTGTAACACGGAATGATTAAAAAATCAAATGAGGAGTGTTTTATGAATGAAAGCAACTGGAATTGTTCGTAAAGTAGATGAATTAGGCAGAGTAGTAATTCCAATTGAATTACGTCGCACGCTTGAAATTGAAGAAAAGGACAGCTTAGAAATCTACGTAGATCAAGACAAAGTGATTTTTCGTAAGTATATACCTTCCGGGGCTTGTGTGATCTGTGGGAGCTTAGATAAAACGGTCAGCTTTAAAAATAAATGTGTTTGTGAAAAATGTGTAGCTGGGCTGAAAGGAGTGATTCAAGTTGATAAAGATAAATAACCTTGAAATTGAAAACGTAAAACGTGTCAAAGCAATAAAAATGGAACCAACAAAAAGCGGATTAACGGTAATTGGCGGTAAGAATCAACAAGGTAAAACTTCTGTGATAGATGCAATTGCTTGGGCTTTAGGTGGTGACAGGTTTAAGCCATCAGAGCCAAATCGAGAAGGCTCAGTAAATCCACCCCACCTAAAGATTCAACTTTCGAATGGGTTGGTTGTAGAACGTAAAGGGAAAAATAGTTCCTTAAAAGTTTTGGATCCGGATGGTAACAAGGGCGGACAACAACTGCTAGATTCATTCATTGATCAAATGGCACTTAACTTACCTAAATTCATGTCGGCCAACAATAAGGAAAAAGCAAATATCTTATTGCAGATTATTGGTGTAGGGGACAAGCTCTACAAGTTGGAAACCGAAGAAACGCAGCTCTATAATCGTAGGCTTGAATTTGGTCGCATTGCTGATCAAAAGAAAAAATTTGCTGCCGAAATGACTAGTTATCCGGAAGCACCGAAAGAGCCAGTTAGTGCTGCTGATCTTATCAAAAAACAGCAGGATATATTAGCTCGTAATGGTGAAAATGCCCGCAAGCGTCAAAATGTTCAATATTTACGAGATCAACATAAAACTTTAGGGGAAACGATCAAGGATTTAAAAACCAAACTAAATGAATTAATCAATGAACAAAATAGCGTATATTCTGATCTTGAAATTGCCAGCAAGTCTGCAAAGGACCTTAAAGATGAAAGCACGGCAGAACTTGAAAAAAATATTACAAACATTGATGAAATCAATATTAAAGTTCGTGCCAATTATGATAAAGAAAAAGCAGAAATGGATGCTGCTGAATATACAAAGCAATATGATGATTTAACAACTCAAATAGATAAAGTCAGACAGGCAAAAATAGATTTACTTAAAAATGCGGATCTGCCACTAGCAGAGTTATCTGTAAAAGATGGTGAGTTGATTTATAAAGGATATAAGTGGGACAACATGAGCGGTGCTGAACAACTAAAAGTAGCAACCGCGATTGTCCGAAAATTAAATCCGAATTGTGGTTTCGTATTAATGGACAAGCTCGAACAAATGGACGTCGAATCTATGCAAGAATTTGGAGTATGGCTTGAGCAGGAAGGCTTGCAGGTTATTGCAACTCGTGTCAGCACTTCACAAGACGAATGCAGCATCATTATTGAAGATGGCTACGTAAAAGGTGAAGACATAGCAACGATCATTCAGCCTGAAGCACCTAAACAAAATACTTGGGAAAGAGGGAAATTTTAAATGCAAGATGACATTTTAATTATTAAAAAAGATCCGTTTACCACTGAAATCTATCCTAAACCTCTAAAAGTAACAACAGAACTTCATTCACAAGTTACAGCGATTGCAACGGAAACAAATCAACCAATTCACAAAGTTGCATGCATGCTTATAAAATTCGCATTAGATCACGTAGAAATAAAGGACTAAGAAAGGAGAGTTTTTATGGCATTAAATATTACGCGAGGCATGGTCTTTAAACCTCAAAAAGTTATTGTATATGGACCAGAAGGTATTGGTAAATCGACTTTTGCAGCAAAGTTTCCGGATCCTCTATTTATTGATACAGAAGGAAGTACCAACCTTTTAGATGTTGCAAGACTGCCAAAGCCATCAAGTTGGACCATGATGATCCAAATGATCAGTGAAGTAAAAAATACACCGGGGTGCTGCAAAACTTTAATCATTGATACGATCGACTGGGCCGAGCAGCTATGTGTTAAGCATGTATGCGCTACCTATGACAAAAAAGGTATTGAAGATTTTGGCTACGGCAAGGGATACATCTACGTTAAAGAAGAATTCGGCAGGCTGTTAAATCTCTTGAGTGATGTAACAGAAGCCGGTATCAATGTAGTTTTAACCGCACATTCACTAATTCGTAAATTTGAATTGCCGGATGAATGTGGTAGCTTTGATCGATACGAATTAAAACTCGGCAATAAAACTGGTTCGCAAACCTCAGCACTTGTAAAAGAGTGGGCAGATATGGTCCTCTTTGCAAATTATCGGCAGCGGGTAGTTGAAGTTGATAAAAAGAAAAAGGCACAGGGTGGCATGCGTATCATGTATACGCAGCACCACCCCTGCTGGGACGCAAAAAATCGTCATGATCTCAAAGAAGAATTACCCTTTGAATATGAGCAGATTGGTTATTGCATTCCCAATGATTCTTCTCAGGAACCTGAGCCTATAAAAGATGTTCTAATGACACAGAGCCATGCTGTTCCATCACCAGAACCGGCTACAGAGCAGAAAACAAAGAATGAAGTTAAAAATAATGCCGCTGCACAAACAGAAGAAAAAAATACTACTACTAAGCTACAAAATAAAGCAGTGGATCAAAAGAAAGATATCAAACCATTGCCCGAGAACATACCGAAATCTTTAGCTGATTTAATGATCAAAAACAATGTTACGGTCGAAGAAATTCAAGAAATCGTTAGTGATAAAGGGTATTATCCTAAGGATACATTGATTTCAAATTATGATCCTGGATTCATTGAAGGCTGCTTAGTTGGAGCATGGGATCAAGTATTTGCAGCAATCAAAGAATTGCGCGAAGTACCATTCTAATTTAATGAAAATATTGGAGGAGAAAGTTTATGAGTATTTTTGATAGCATGGGAACACCAGAAGGAATGGAATTAGGTTGGGAGGATGAGATTCAGCAGGATTCGCAAGAATTCATATTATTACCGGAAGGTGATTATGTTTTTGAAGTAACTGCATTTGAACGTGCAAAATACAATGGTAGCGAAAAAGTTCCACCTTGCAACCAAGCAAAATTAAAATTGCAGGTTACTACGGACGAGGGCACTACAACAATTAATCATAATTTATTTTTATATAGCAAATTTGAAGGTATGTTAAGTGCATTTTTCTGTGCAATTGGACAAAAGAAGCATGGCGAACGCATTAAAATGAATTGGAATAATGTCATTGGTGCCAAAGGAAAAGCGAAGATCGGTATTCATGAATATACGAATGATAAAGGTGAATTAAAAAAATTCAATCAGGTAAGGAAATTTTATGATGCATCTGATAATGCTCCCACTCAACCACAAGCTACATTTAAAGCCGGTTCTTTCTAAATAATAATGGAACTTAGAAAATATCAGCAGGAAGCTAAAGCAGCGATTTTCGAAGAGTGGGAGAAGGGAAACAAGAAAACGCTGCTTGTCCTCCCAACTGGCACGGGTAAGACGATTGTTTTTGCTAAAGTCACAGAAGAATGTGTACGCAAAGGAAATCGCGTCCTAATTATGGCGCATAGGGCTGAACTCTTAGAACAAGCCAGCGATAAAATAGAAAAAGCCACTGGATTGAAATGTGCGGTGGAAAAAGCAGAGGAAAGCTGTTTAGGAAGTTGGTACCGAGTCGTTGTTGGCTCGGTACAATCTTTAACAAGAGAAAAAAGATTACAACAATTTACAGTTGATTATTTTGACACAATTATTATTGATGAAGCTCATCACTCGATATCAGATAGTTACCAAAAAGTATTGCAGTACTTTGAAGACGCTGAGATTTTAGGTGTTACTGCAACGCCAGATCGTACTGACATGCGGAATTTGGGACAGTATTTTAACAGTCTGGCTTATGAATATAGTTTAGTCAAGGCGATTAAAGAAGGGTATCTGTGCAAAATTAAAGCGCAAACGATACCTCTAAAACTGGATATCACAGGCGTAGGTATGCAAAGCGGAGATTTTAAAGCCAGCGATTTAGGAACGGCTTTAGATCCATATCTTTATCAAATAGCACAAGAAATGATGAAATATTGTCAAGGACGCAAAATTGTAGTGTTTTTGCCTTTAGTAAAAACTAGCCAAAAGTTTAAAGATATTTTAAATCAGGTCGGTTTTAGAGCTACTGAAGTAAACGGTAACAGCGACGATCGCGCAGAAGTACTGCAAGATTTTGAGCAAGATAAATATAACGTACTTTGTAATTCAATGCTCTTAACGGAAGGATGGGACTGTCCCAGTGTGAATTGTGTCATCGTTTTAAGACCAACAAAATCAAGAAGTCTGTATTGTCAGATGGTAGGGCGCGGAACCCGTTTATTTGAAGGTAAAGAAGATCTGTTGTTACTGGATTTTCTCTGGAATACAGAAAAACATGAATTATGTAGGCCGGCACATCTGATTGCACAAACCGAAGAAATCGCACAAGCTATGACAAAAAGAATTGAAGAAAATGCATGCCCTTTAGATATTGAAGAAGTTGAAAAACAAGCAAATGAAAATGTTATTGCAGAGCGAGAAGAAGCATTAGCTAAAAAACTTGAAGAAATGAAAAAGCGTAAAAGAAAGCTTGTCGATCCGCTCCAATTTGAAATGTCAATTCAAGCGGAAGATTTAGCAAGTTACGTACCAGCGTTTGGATGGGAGTCAGGACCACCAAGTGAAAAACAGATAAAAACCCTTGAAAAACTAGGAATCTTTCCTGATGAGGTTGATAACGCTGGTAAAGCAACCAAGTTGTTGGAACGTTTAGATAAACGCAGAGAAGAAGGACTAACAACACCGAAGCAGATTCGTTTCTTGGAAAGCCGCGGTTTTCAGCATGTAGGTACTTGGCAGTTTGAACATGCAAAAAAATTAATTGATCGGATAGCAGGCAATGGCTGGCATATACCACAAGGTATAACGCCTAATGAATATAAACCGGCGCATATAGAGCAATCGGGGAATTGGTAGATATCAATTTTGAAAGGAATGTGAATTATGATCAAAGATATAGAAATTTCAAGAATTCATCCTCACTATGACAATCCTCGCAAAGACCTTGGAGACCTTACCGAACTTGCAGAGAGTATAAAAATTAACGGAATTCTTCAGAACCTCACAGTTGTACCTTGGTTTTCAAAAATCACTGGTGTTGGTGCTGATGATCCTAAACAACAAGAAGAACTTGGATATATTGCTGTTATCGGTCACCGTCGTCTTGCAGCAGCGGAACTTGCCGGATTAACAAAAGTGCCATGCAATATATCAGATATGAGTTATCGTAAACAAATTTCTACTATGCTGCTTGAAAATATGCAACGAAGCGACTTAACAATATATGAACAAGCACAAGGATTTCAGATGATGCTTGACCTCGGAGAATCCGTTAATGACATATCTAAAAACACTGGTTTTTCGGAATCTACCGTTCGTCGCAGAGTGAAACTCCTAGAGTTTGATAAAGAAAAATTCAAGGAATCAGTTGAGCGTGGCGGTACCTTAATGGACTATGCAGAGCTGGATAAGATTCAAGACATCAAAACTCGTAATAAGGTTCTTGAGAAAATCGGAACACCAAATTTTAAATGGGAGCTGAAAGATGCCATAGATAAAGAGACAAGTAAGAAAAATAAGGCATTGATAATTGCTGAACTCGAAAAATTCGCAACGAAAGTGGAAAAAATTAATGGCTTAAGCTATGTACAATCATTTTACTTATTTCAACAACCTGAAATTGTTATACCAAACGATATTGATACTGTCGAATATTTTTACTGCATTAATGGATCAAGCTATATATATTTATACAAAAAAAGTGAAGACGAAAAACCGCAAGCTGATCAAGCTTTGCTTGACGAACGAAGAAAACATGACGAACACCGCGCAGCCCTAATTAAAGTTTCAAAACAAGCATATCAACTTCGAAGCGATTTTATTAAAACTGTTTCTAACACCACAGCAAAGAAAAATCTACATGTCATAATTGAGTATTTATTATTGGCTACATTAAATGATAATTACTATGTTGCTGAATTTGAAGACCTTGCTAATTTTCTTGGTCTTGAAATAAATGAAGATGATGAACAAAATCTTATTAATAACATCAAATCTCTTATTATTGCCCAACCTGAACGACACCTGTTAATATCGACTTATTTAACACTTGATTCAGAACAAGCAAATTATTATAACTGGAGCAATCAGTATGTTGAAAATGAAATACTCAACACAGTATACGATTTCCTTGCGAAGCTTGGTTATGAAATATCTGAAGAAGAAAGTTCACTGCGCAACGGTACGCATGGACTATTCGTAAATATAGAGGACAAATAAATGGACAACCATAAACATGATTTACTCCCATTACTCGAATATATTGATCCTTCAAACCTTTCATATCAAGAATGGGTGAATGTTGGCATGGCACTCAAAGAAGAAGGTTTTACGGCAGCTGATTGGGATAATTGGAGTAAAAGAGATTTTTCTCGTTATCGTGCCGGTGAATGTTTCAAAAAATGGACAACTTTCCAAGGTACGACAAAGCCCGTGACAGCTGGAACTATAGTGGATATGGCGAAAACCGGAGGTTGGAAACCAACTGGCGGCGGTACAGAGCTTGCCTGGGATGATATTATCGGTGGCAGTAAAGATGATATGGTCCTGGTTGATAAAAACTGGATTGAAGGCAGGGAAGTAACAGAACCACAAAAATGGGATCCAATTAAAGATCTGGTTACCTATCTTGAAACTCTGTTTGATAGTACTGAAAATGTTGGCTATGTAACAACCTCTTGGGAGAAAGAAGGTAAGTATTTACCGACAAAGGGAAACTGGGCGCGTACAGCCGGTGAACTCATTGAAGAATTAAATATTTGTGATGGTGATATCGGTGCTGTTCTTGGAGATTATAAGCCAGAATGTGGCGCATGGATCCGGTTCAATCCACTTGATGGACAGGGCTGTAAAAATGATAATGTAACAGATTTTCGTTATGCACTCGTAGAATCTGACTGTATGGAAATTGATAAGCAAAATGAGATCATCCGCACATTAGAACTACCGGTAGCATGCCTCGTACATAGTGGCGGTAAAAGCCTGCATGCAATAGTTCGCGTCGATGCTGCAGATAAAAATGAATACCGTAAAAGAGTCGATTACCTATATGCAGTCTGTCAAAAGAATGGTCTTGAAATCGACAGTCAAAACCGTAATCCCTCGAGACTATCCAGGATGCCAGGCGTCATTCGCAAAGGGCATAAACAGTGGTTGGTAGATAGCAATATAGGGAAAGCAAACTTCGTTGAGTGGCAGGAATGGATAGAAGCTATCAATGATGATTTACCAGAGCCTGAAAGCATGGCCGATGCCTGGGACAACCTTCCTGAGCTTGCACCATCACTAATTCATGGAATCCTTCGTCAAGGACACAAATTATTGATTGCTGGTCCATCTAAAGCAGGTAAATCCTTTGCATTGATAGAGCTATGTTGCGCGATTGCCGAAGGTATGAAATGGCTGTCTTGGAATTGCGCCCAGGGCAAAGTATTATATGTGAATCTTGAGCTTGATAGAGCAAGCTGTCTGCATCGTTTCAAAGATGTATATCAGTCGCTTAAATGGGAACCGAAAAATGTTGGTAATATTGATATTTGGAATTTGCGCGGTAAATCTATACCAATGGACAAGCTGGCACCAAAACTCATACGTAGAGCTGCAAAGAAAAATTATATGGCCATTATCATTGATCCAATTTACAAAGTCATTACTGGTGATGAAAACAGCGCTGATCAGATGGCAAACTTCTGCAATCAATTCGATAAAGTGTGTACAGAACTTGGCTGCGCGGTAATTTATTGTCATCATCATTCAAAAGGAGCCCAAGGTGGTAAAAGGTCAATGGACAGGGCTAGCGGCAGCGGTGTATTCGCTCGTGATCCAGATGCCCTGCTTGATTTAATTGAACTCGATATTACCGATGCATTACTTAAACAGGAAGAAAATAAAGCTGTTTGTGCGGCTTGTATGGATTACCTTGAGCAGAAATATCCAACATGGGAAGACGATGTTTCACAAGATGATCAGTGCAGTGAAAAAGCGATGCTTGATTATTGTAAAAAAGTTTTACCAATAGAATCTTATACAACACTCACAAATAATTTCGTATACAGAGCAAGGCAGAAAGTACAACAGCGCACCGCATGGCGCATTGAAGGAACATTAAGAGAGTTCCCTAAGTTCTCACCAGTCAATCTGTGGTTTGATTATCCGGTGCACCATGTAGATAGGATTGGTGTTTTAAAAGATGTGGAAGCCGATAGTGAGCAGCCTTCATGGAAAAAGAATTTTAAGAAGAAAAAAACACCGGAAGATAGTAAAAAAGATCGTAAAATTGCGATAGAAAATGCAATCGAAGCAACTAAATTTGGTGGTACTCCAACGCTTAAAAGTATGGCGGAATATATGGGCGTAACGGAAAAGACTGTAAAAAATCATCTGAAAGAGCATGGGGGATATACCGTAGCACATAATGGTGAAGTCTTTAAATTAACTAAAAATGGGAATATGGAAACCGCATAGAAACGGAAAAACTCGATGATTTTCCGTTTCTTCCAAAATGGAAAAAGTCGAACAGTGCTTCGAGATTTTCCATTTTGGAAGGAAGAAAAACGTCGAGTTTTTCCACTTTCCAAATCGGAAGAAAAAGTCGGTGAATTTTCGAGTTTTTCCGAATCGGAAGAAAACCCATATATATAAATATATGTTTGGTGATTTTCCGCCCTACGGTCAAGGGGAAAAAATAGTCGTGCGTTAGCTTTCGCACGACGACTACTTTTCCCTTTCCTTGACTAAAAATTTTTTCTTGAAGGGAATGGATTAAATTGTCAAAAAGAAACAGAAGCAAAATAATGGAAGTTGCAAAATTTATGCCACCACTCAGACATTCGATTCCTGATCAGGAGTTTGATGTTCGAAATAGTGAAGTTTTAAATTGGCTGGTCAAACAACCAGAAATTTTGAATTATGTTTGGAACAATATAAAAAGCTCTGGTGCGATTATCTATGATCAAAGAGCAGGAAGATGGATGGGGATAAATCATGATGATTGAATTCTTTCTGCCAATGGTCCCTCCAACCGTAACTCATCAGGAAAAGAAAGTAACGGTGGTGAATGGTAAACCTGTATTTTATGAGCCGCCAGAGCTTAAGGACGCCCGCCAAAAGCTTACTGCATACTTAGCAAAGTATATCCCTAAGAAGAAGCACTGTGGAGCTGTCAGGCTGGTAACGAAGTGGTGTTACCCAAAGGGATCACATAATAACGGTGAGTATAAGACAACTAAGCCTGATACGGATAATATGATTAAGCTGCTAAAGGACGTAATGACGGAGCTAAAGTTTTGGAAAGATGATGCTTTGGTGGCAAGTGAGATAACTGAAAAGTTTTGGGCTGATGTCCCTGGGATATATGTTCGGATTGAGAAGTTGTAGGGAGGACTCACAATGATAAAAACGATAACAGCAGAAGTTGATATTGATCTTGAAGATTACCTTGAGGAATTTGACGACCTTGAACTTATTACAGAGCTGCGTGATCGTGGCTATACAGTACTAGAAAATGAAGAGCATGTTAGTAAAACAATCGAAGCTGATATTCGTGGCTGTAAGATCAAGGCCAATGGCGAAACGTTTGAGTTTGATGGTCTGACGACGATTGTTGTGTATGATAAATAAAAATAAGACCGCTACACGAGCGGCCTTTGGGAGAGGATAAAAATGAAATATTGTGAAGAATCGATAGAGAAGTTGATTGAGTATATATCATCCGATAATGAGAGAGGTTTTTGTCCATCAAGAATAGGGTTAAAAGAGCCTAATTAAAAAATTAGTTGGACTACAAGTAGTTGTATCTCACTTAGTTGTAAAGACTGCTGGAAACAAGCATTGGCAGGTAATACCCATAAAACAACTCAAACAATCGAGGAGGACTAACCATGATACCCAATGAACGTTTAGACGAAATGATAAAAACAGCAAAATTATTTGCTGACATCTCATGCGGCTTGGAGCTGAATGGGTTGAAAGCTAAAGATATTTATGCAGCGTTTGTAGAGCTTAAAGAGTTGCGGGAGATCGCGAAAACTAACGTATTTCAATTAAGGTCAGTATCAGAAGAACAGATAAAGAGTATTGCGAATTTAATTAATCAATCGCCTTCGCAATTACGAGTATTACAGGAGGAATGATTATGGCACCAATGACATGCTCAGATTGTATGAGACGTGGTAAAGTAGTATTTATGGTTTATAGTCGCAAGAGCAAGCATTACATATGTCCTGATTGTACAGGCGTTTTTACGCCAATACCGAAAGATGACGACTATGCTGCTAATGCAACGAAAAATGAAGTAATGGAACTGATGTATGGCATGTATAAAGCAAATCTCCCGCCCAAGGAGCCCATCCCCGCTGGCGGACCATTAAAAGGTGGCGGCGGTAGTAAATCTAAAGGACAAAGTAAAAAAGGGCTTATGAAAAAGAAATCGTTAAGTCAACTCTACAGAGAATTATAAAAAAATTTAGTAGAAGTTGAAAAAGTAACACACATTGAAAAATTTATGATATAATGAGAATTGTAGGTGTACCTACTCAATAGTTAAATTTTAGTCGCCGGCAAGTTTGTCGGCGACTTTTTAATTAGGGGTGTATTTATGAAGTTGTTGGAAGATAAAGATATAAATTTAGAAAAGCTTTATGATTGGTGTGATACTGTACCCCAAAAAGAACGAATTATACAATGTGCGCAATTAAAATCTGAGGTAGAAATCTCGTCTGATGTATTAAAAACTATTAATGCGAGATTGGGGATAGCACTTGGTATTATAAATATTATCATAGGATATGTTCTTAGTGAATATAAATGGGTAGTTGCATGTGCCATAATATTATCTTCAATATACTTTTTTTACAAACTTAATGAAATGGAAAATAAACTTCATATTTTACGAAAAAAAGGACTGGAGTGTATAATGATTATGGAATCATTTAACAAATAATAATAAACATTTAAGCCGTTCTTAACTGGACGGCTTTTTCTTATGTGAAGGTTTAGAAAATCTGTAGATAATGAATGCAAGAAAAGCGAAGGCATGCGTGATAAATATGCTTTGACCATGTAGCCTGCTAAAATACCAAATAAAAGCATACGTTTCTTTTACTTTCCCATGATCTTTTAAATAATAATGACCGTCAGATGCGAAGCCTTGTAGGGCATCTCCACCAAGAAGGAGAGATATTATGACAAACGATGCAAAATTTATAAGTGCAACTTTAAATATCTTTTTGCAGATACGTTGTGTTTTAGTTAATTCTTCTTCCATAGTTACCACCTTGGAAATAAATGTAAATATTATATATTTGACATGCTTTTTCAAAACTCCTTTTTCTTATAATATTTGGCAGGAATATGTTTCCTTTTATCGAAGTGTGTAGTAATTTGGTAAAAGGAGATGGCGCGTAGTGGAATATGGCTATCCTAAGTTCCCAACAGACGAGGCTTTTAGTGAAATTGCTGTAAAAATATTTCCTTTACAAAGCTTTAAACAAGTCATAAGTGAAATTAGGAGTAATAAAAAGGTTGATATTTGGGGGTGCTTTTTAAATGGAAAGGATGCTGTAGATTGGACTATTATTCTGAGTAATAAAATATCTCAAATTCAGTTAAGTTATCCATGTGCATACCATTATGCCGAGAAATTTAATGATGATGTTTGGCATAGAAATAATGAAGAAGAAGGATGCATTGAATATTTCCCGTATACTCAAAAAGAAGCACTAAATAAAGCAATGTTCGATTTTTTTGCTTATACGTGTTTTTCTGTTGTTTTTTCAGCATTCGATATTATAGGCCAAGTGGTAAATGGTGAATATAAATTAGGATTCGCTATTACAGATGTTAGCTTTAATAAAATTGTTTGCCCAAAGTTGGAAAATATAAATAAAAATTTATTTGATACACTTAACAAAATTAAAAAAGGCGATAAATTTGAAAGTGTTAAGTTAAGACATAGTTTTATACATCGTATTCCACCAACAGAGTTAATCGCTTTTGCTGTTAAGGATAAAGGAAATGTAAAAAGCTTAACTGTAGGTAAATATGTGACTTCAAAAGAAATTATGGAATGCATGAAAGAAGCAATTGATTGCTTACTTGAAACACTAAATGCAATTAAAAATTAAAGTTTTCCAAAACGCCTCTCCCCGAGGCGTTTTTCTTATGCCCAAAATCAAGGAGGTGACACAATGCTCTTACACTGTAATAACCAAAATTGCAAATACAATGACAATCAAACATGTACTGCTGATAAGGTGTTTTACGTTGACAGGCTTTGTGTCACGTTCCGAAAACGACCCAGGCATACAAACTATCGTGACATGATGAAAACGCCGTTTAGTCCACGTTGTAGGTGCGAGCGAGAACGGCAAATATAAATCGAATAACGGTACTGTTTTGAAGTGAAATAACAAGCTAATAAATATACAAGCAGATTAATCTGTAAAATCTTGATGCTTTATTCACGATATGCAATTTAAATCGTATAAATCTATCAAAAATCAAGCTAAAATGCTTGTTTTTGTGTATAAAATTGATTTCAACTATCGATAGCCATAATTTATCAATAGTTGATGATATTTAGGGAGTTGGTGATCATGTAGATGACAGTAATAAATGAGCAAGCAGAAAAAGCAAGAGCCGATTACATAGCAGGGATGAAATATAAAGATATCGCTGAAAAATACGGTGTCAGTATCAATACCGTGAAGTCCTGGCAAAAACGTCATAAGTGGACCAGAGAGGGTGCACCCAAAACAGAAAAAGGGTGCACCCCAGATAAAAAAGCAGGTGCACCAAAAGGCAATCGCAATGCTGCTGGTCATGGCGCCCCTGTTGGTAACAAGAATGCTGTCGGTAATAACGGTGGCCCGCCCAAACGAAATAAAAATGCTGTGACTACTGGTGAGTTTGAAACAATATGGCTAGATTGCCTTGACGATGACGAACAGGTAATGTATGAAAAAATTGATACAGATGAGCTTGTCCAAACCGAAGAGGCTATCAGGTTATTAACACTTCGTGAAAGACGAATGCTTAAAAGAATTCAAGATCTTATGAACGGTTTATCCGAAAAAGCTCGCTCAGTATTTATGGTTAGTAAAGATAAAAAAGAAATCATTCAAGTGTATGATGAAAAAACAGGTAAAATGAGAGAGATAAGTGTAAACAAACCTGTGATGGACATAGAGTCAATTAGTGAAACTGAGTGTCGTAAGATTGATGATATTTTAAAACTTGAAGAAGCATTGACCAGGATACAGGATAAGAAGACGAAGCAATTACAATTAAAACATGATTTAGAAATTGATAAACAGAAACTTCTGATTGAGCAACAAAAATTAGAAATCTATAAAACAAAAAACAGTGGTGCAAGTAAGGATGAGCCAATCAATATTACGATCAAGCGCAAGGTGAAAACCGATGATTGAAGTAGAAAAAGAAGTAAATCCACATTTTGAAGATTTTCTTTTCGATTGGTTATACAAATTTTACTTTCTAGTTGGAGGATACGGTTCATCAAAAAGTTATCATGTTGCTTTAAAAATTATCCTAAAATTGCTTGAGGAAAAACGCACTGCGCTGGTCGTTCGTGAAGTCTATGACACTATACGTGACAGTTGCTTTGCTCTATTTGAAGAAATCATTGTAGATTTAGAATTTGAAGATGAGATTAAAATTGTAACATCACCGATGCAGATCCGTTTCCCCAATGGCAGCAAGATTATTTTCAAGGGAATGGATAAACCAGCGAAACTAAAATCAATCCATAACGTCAGCATTGTGTGGATTGAGGAGTGCAGTGAACTGAAATATGCCGGTTTTAAAGAGCTGATCGGGCGGCTACGGCATCCAACATTATCTTTACATATGATTCTTTCTACTAATCCTGTTGGCAAATCAAATTGGACTTATAAGCATTTCTTCAAGAATGTAAAAGTAAAAGATGAAGTTCTTTATAAAAAAAGAATTATGGTTATTGGCAATACGTATTATCATCACTCATTAGCTGATGATAATCTTTTTTTGCCTTACAGCTACATCGAGCAGCTTGAAGAGCTAAAAACATATGACATTGATTTGTACCGAATTGCTCGTAAGGGGCGGTTTGGTGTAAATGGCACATTAGTATTGCCACAATTTGAAGTGCAGTCAGATAAACGTGTTGAAAATGCGATCAATGGATTACCAAGCCGCTTTTTTAAAGCCGGCATGGACTTTGGTTTTGAAGAATCTTATAATGCAGTATTACGTATCGCAATCGATGATAAACGTAAATATTTGTACATCTATTGGGAGTATTATAAAAATAAATGTACAGATGATGTGACTGCATTAGATCTACAGGAATTTGTTGAAACAAAAGAACTGATCAAAGCCGATTCAGCAGAGCCTAAAACGATTAAATATTTTAATCAACAGGGTTTTAGGATGTCCGGTGCTAAAAAAGGACCTGCCAGTCGGTTGCAGAACACGAAAAAAGTTAAGCGCTTTAAGAAAATTATCTGTTCGGCTTGCTGTGAGCACACAATAGAAGAGTTGCAGGATCTAACCTATAAACTGAATAAAGACGGTGAAATTATTGAAGATGAATTCAGTATTGATCCGCATACGTTTAGTGCAATATGGTATGCGTTAGATGGTTATGAGGTAGCGAATATTAAAGGATCATATAAAGATTATGGCATTCAAACAGGAAAATTCTAAGAAAGGAGGATGCTGATGGCTGTAAGAAGAAAACAGGTTAAAAAAGTAAAAAAGCAGATGAGTGAGTATCAAATTGTTAAACATGCAGCGCCTTTCTTGGGTGATATCTCGGATAAGTATCTGCTGCTCAAAGATGCATATTCCGGGACCGGCGGGTTTGAAGATGGGACATATCTTGTACCGCATCCGCGTGAACCTCTTGATAAATATGTGCGGCGATGTTTTATGGCTTACTACTGCAATTACACAAAACCCTGCATAGATGCACATGTGAATCCGATTTTCAAGGAATATCCTGTACGCAAATATAATGCGAATCCTTTTTTTGATGAATTTTTGAAAAATGTTGATGGGAAAGGAACTAAAATTGACAGGTACATGAAACGCACTGCAATTAAGGCTAAATTGTTTGGTTGTGTATTTGGAATTGTAGATAATTACATAGAGCAAGCAAGTGATTTTGAAGAAGCAATTAGAAATCGTACATTTCCGTATATGTACATTGTTAGGCCGAATCAAATCGAAGACTGGGCAACCGATCAATTTGGGAATATCATGATGTTTAAATATAAGTTAAGATATACTGAGCTTGTAAATGAAAACAAAATTTCTAAATCGGTTATCTGGACATGGACAAATGATAAATGGATCAAGGTTGATGAACACGGCAGGCAGGAGGGGGATAATCCAATTGGTATAATTCCTGTAGTTCCTCTGTTTGGGGCATTAAATGATGAGGACGATGATATTACCCCTCAATCAGAATTTTATCCAATTGCAAAAACAAACCTCGCTATATTCAATGCTTGTAGTGAGCTTCGGGAACGTAATCGTAACCAGGCCTTTAGTTTACTGACCTATCCGATCGGAGAAGGCGACGATTATGAAACTGCTAATGAAATCGCTATAGGCACAACAGATATGCTTGTTTACAAAGCCGGTTCTAGTAGAGGTCCAGAGTACATTTCGCCGGATTCGGCACCAAGTCAGATGCTTTTAGACGAAATCAAAAACATGGTGCAGGAAATATACCGTATGGCTGAACGTGCGAATGTTACCGGCGTACAAGAACAAACATCCGGAATAGCAAAAGAGTGGGACAACCAATCTACCAATCAAACAATTGCAGAGTTCGCGAAAAGTCTTGAAGAATTTGAAGAAAAAATTGCAATCCTTTTTGGGCGATATATTAATAAAGATCTTGATTATGCTTCGACTTATAATAGTGAATTTGGTGTTGTTGATACCTCAGCGGAGCTTGATAAGGTAACAAAAGCGCTGATGCTGAACATCGGGGGTAAATTTAATAAAGAAGTTAAGAAACAAGCCGCCCGCGTTGTATTAAATGAGCTTGATGATGATGAGCTTAATGCAATTTTGGATGAAATCGATCAGCAGTCCGATGATATAGATTACAGCAAATCTGAGGATGATTAAATATGGCTGACTTCAATAAAGATGATTTTCGCGAAGCGGTCAGAAATATTGTGAAAGGGTACGGATCCAAATACAATACAATAGCAGAAGAGCTTATCAATGTTATTATAAGTAGAATCGAAAAGGGAGAGTTTGTTTCCGAAGCTGTAGCTGGTGCTTTATCAGATACGGCTTTTTTTAGTGCCAATAAAGCCGAAATTACAAATGCGATGTATCTGGCCGCCTGCTCCGGGTATGGCGTTCTGCCTTCGATTGTCACAAAAGCCAGTCAGGTAAATATAAAAGATAAGCTTTTATCCGACAGCTGGACTGGCGATAAAATGAACTTGTCCACGCGATTGCACGGTACGAATAGCAAAATGAGAGAAACCATAGTTGATACAATTAATTCTAGTATGCTAAACATGCAAAGTGCGCGAGAGATGGCGATGAAGCTTTACGACGGCTATAATAGCGGAAACCAAGTAATTCGTGAGGCTAAACTGCCGCAATACCTCGATAATATTCTTCAAAGAATTGACCTTGCGGGTGGCAGTGGTAAAGTATCTGAAAAATTACGCGGTGAAGCGGAAGCTTTGAAGGCTGCGGTAAAAAATTTAAAAATGCCTGAGCTGCGTACTACGTATAAGAATTTTCTGGACGCAGTAACAGCACCAGAATTGAATGCTGCAGTTCTCAATAAAGCAGCCTGGGCAGCAGTGCAGGAAAAAGCACGATATCATGCGATGCGCATTGCTCGAACCGAATCTGCCAGAGCCTGGTTTGATGGCTTTATAGCTGAAAATCAAGACGACGAAGATGTATGGGGGTACCGGTGGAGATTAAGCAGCCGACATAAATTTGTTCCGTTTGATCAATGTGATGTTTGCGCTAATATGAATGTTGGTTATGGCAAAGGCATCTATCCAAAAGGGAAAGTGCCATTTATACCGCGCCATCCGCATTGCATGTGTATGCTTGAAGTTGTATTTGTTTGGGAGATTGATAAACAAATAAAGTTCAATCCCAATAAAGCTAAAGAATATCTTGATAGTTTGGATGTTGGCCAGCAAGCAATGCTATTTGGCTATGACGGTGTAAAGGCATATAAAAGTGGCGCTGACTGGCAAACTATACTTCGTGGTTGGGATGGGTTTAATGAACCCGTAAGTAGATTAAGTAAAGCCGATTTTCAGTTGATACTTAATAATGATAATGGTAATATAAAAGAAATAAGAGAATTTATTCGTTCAGAGGCACAGCCTAAAAATATTGATAAGGGTAATCAAGATAAACATATTGAAGGAACGAATAATTACAAACAGAAAGTTGCTGGTCTTAGATCTAAAGGTCAATATGGGCCTAGTAGAGTTGATTTAAATCTTATTGAAATACAGCAGTTAATCGATACGTTTGCCGGAACTGGGGAAATTAGAACACGGAGATCTGGTGAATGGAATCACAAAGAAACAATTTATAATAATGATAAAATTGTTGGTTCTGTTGTAAATAATTTAAACGGTAAAGAAGTTACTACTAGTGTTTTTAAAATTCACTATAGTAAACGAGGAACTCATATAGTTCCGCATTATCCGAAAAAGGAGGAGTAATTGTGAAGCATCTTTTAGAGTATTTACATAAAACATTAAAAGTTACATGTATTGATGATCAAATCATTGTAGGAGAAGTAACAGATTATACGTGTGCTGATGATAATAAAGATTATCAAGATATTGATTCTGATAGTTTCTCAATATCTCAAACTACATCGGATGGAGAGCAGTATGGAGTTGAGCTTTATCAGAATGAAATTAAATCAATTGAAATATTAATATAAAACCACTCACATTTTTTTGCTGAGTGGTTTTATTATGTCCAAAATTAAATGAGGTGGTGGTGCCATTGATTGCCACAGTTACCGCGAGACATTATTCTTAGCGGTATTTTTTGTATCTATTTTTAAAAAAGGAGTAGATTTATTTGACAATAGAAGAATTGATCAAGGCATTAGGCCTGGATGAGGCAAATGCAACCGTTTTGAGAAACTTTGTTGCCGCAAAGGATAAAGCTGTTACAGATAAAGCGGCAGATATCAAAGTTCTAAAAGCCCAAACAAAGGGGGATGCGAGTAAAATTAAAACCCTGCAAGAGAGAGTTGAAAAATTTCAAGATGCACTTGGTATTGATGATGATACTGAAGATCTTGAAGAAGCAATTAAGGGGATTATGAAAGAAAAAACTGCCGATCCCGCCCTGCAAAAACAAATTACCAATTTAAAAGAAAAGCTGAGAGTTAAAGACGAAGAGCATAATTCTACTCTATCTGAAGAACGTGGCAAGCGTTTTGATGGCATGAAACGTACAGCATTACTTGAAGCTTTAGGCAAAAACAATGCGGATGATCCCAATCTTTTGGTTGATATGTTGATTGGGAAGATCGTTGTTAATGAAGATGATGAGTCACTTGCCTTTAACGATGATAAAAATTCTAAGATTGATGATTATGTAAAAGAATTTTTAACAGCGCATCCGAAATTAATTGCAAATATTCAAAAGCCTGGCGCAGGAAGTTTACTTGGTGCAAATGGTGGAGCTAGCAATGATAACGAAAGTACAGAATATGCAAAAAAACTGGCCGAAAGTGGTAATTCAAATTCTACCGAAAATCAAAAGGCTTTAGAAGGCTATTTTAAATAATTACGGAGGATATACATAATGAAATTTAAACAAACCAATTATCTTGGGACAAAACAAATTTTAAAGTTTCCTGATCACAAGGTTGCAATGACTGTAACTGTTAGTGATGAGGGGGTAACTGTGAATGAGGATGGAGAAAAAATTGTAGAAGCAGGTACGATTGTTAGTGGCGGAGGCGTGCTGCTTGATCCAAGCAAAGCTGTCTCTGATGTAAACTTAGGCGCAAAGGCAGCCAGTTTTACAACAACTTTTACTACAGAAAACAGTAATCTTACTTTTGTAGCGAAAGAAAAAGGGGTAGATGGAAATTCCATTAAAGTCGCTTTCGTTGCACCAACTACAGCTAGTCAGGAATTGAGTGTTTCTGTAGCAAGTAATGTTATTACTGTAAATCTTGCGACTGATGAAACAAAAACGGTAACGACAGTTGCTGATGATGTTATTGCGATTATCTTAGAAAATACTGAAGCACAAGACTTAGTTGATGTAATGACAGCGGACGGTAATAGTGGAAGTGGCACAGTGTCCGCTTTGGTCGCCACTGCTTTAGCTGGCGGTACTGCAGGTGCTGGCGGAGTCGCAGAAGGTGTTCTTGAAAACGATGTTGACGTAACTTATGGTCCAGCTCTTGGTGCAATGCTTGTACATGGTTTTATTGATATAAAGAAAATGCCGATTGAGCCAACAACGGCGGATATCGAGGCATTAAAACAAATTACATTTTTAGGTTAATGGGAGGAATAGAATATGAAATCAATTTTTGATCTGGTGCAAGCGCCAGTTATTTCTACGTATTATACAACTGCAGCAAGCAATAACATTCCATATTTAGGTAGCTTGTTGTTTCCAGCTGAAAAGCAGCAGGGATTAGATTTATCGTGGATTAGAGGGCATAATGGTTTGCCAGTATCTTTAGCGCCAAGTGCGTTTGATGCGAAAGCTCCAGTAAGGGATCGTATTGGAATTGCAAAAATCGAAACGGAAATGCCGTTTTTCCGTGAATCTTTCAGGATTGGTGAAAAAGAACGTCAAGAACTTTTAAAAGTAATGTCAGGCATGAACTCTGCAATTGCGGATCCGATTATTAAAAAGGTTTATCAAGACGCGAAAACTCTTGTTGATGGCGCGGGCGTAATTCCTGAACGCATGATTATGCAGCTGCTTTCGACAGGCAAAATTAAAATTGCGTCGAAAGATGGACAAGCCTACGAGTATGATTATAAACATCCAACAAAACATAAAACCACATTAGCAGGTAGTGCTAAATGGTCAAATACAGAAAGTGCGGATGTCGTTTCAGATATTTTAGATTGGATGGATCAAGTTGAAACAGATACAGGTAATCGTCCAACTCGCGCTATCTGCACACGGAAGACGTGGAAAAATATTGTAAACAACAAGAAAATTCGATTAGATATAAATCCGATCGGCGGGGAAAACATTATTGTTACAGATAAAATGATGAAAGAATACTTCGAAACCAAATTACAGTTACAGATATCTGTTTATACTAAGAAATTTGCAACTGAAGTTGGTGGAGCTGGTGAAAACTTTTATCCAGATGATCATTTTACCTTACTACCAGATGGCGATCTTGGTAAAACGTATTATGGTACAACCCCAGAAGAGGCTGATTTAGTCAGTGGGCAATCTCAGGCGCAGGTAAGTATCGTAAATACGGGTGTAGCAATTACTACAATTATGGAGCCTCATCCAGTGAATTCTATAACGATTGTTTCTGAAATTGTATTACCATCTTTCGAGGCTATTGATTCCGTGTTTATTGCTAAAGTGGGTTAAGCATTATGGACATAAAGGTTCAGATGGATGCCCAGGCGACATTACAGGCTATGGAGAAGTCGCCAGAAACTACACTGAATTATATGAGAAGAGCATTGCAGGAATCATGTCGTTTGGTGCAACGCGGAGCAAGGGAACAACATAAATTTAAAAGCCGTGGAGGATCTTTGGAACGCGCAATACGGTTTCGCACAAATTTAAAAAAATGTGAAGGTGTTATTGATATTAATCCAGCAATCGCCTCGTATGGTGTGTTTGTGCATGAGCCGACAGGTACCTTTGCTCCGGCCGATAAACGATTGCCAAGTAAATTTTATCGCTGGGCAGATGGTTCGTATGCAATAAAACCAGTAAATAAAAAAATGTTAAGGTTTTTAGACAAGCGCGGAGGTTTTGTTTTTGCTAGAAAAGTAAGGCACCCTGGTACACCTGCAGATCGATTTTTGTATGAGTCGGCGGATCGCAATCGGGCGGAGATAAATGAAATTTTTGCACGTAACAATAGGCTGGCGATTAAGGAGGCAGGGCTATGAGGATATATTTTGATAAAAATTTAATTGATGATGAATTACTTAAGGAGTGCGTAACACCTACGCATATTGCAAAATCAACCGCTTATGTCGAAGATTTGGCAAACAGTCTTGGGGTGGGAGCGGGTTCTATTGTAGAGCCTGCTCCTTTTAAAATTCAGCAGTTGGCTGAAGCTTATGCGCTCATGGAAGCTGCCAAAAAGCAATCTATGATGAATACTTCGGGGACTGTGGAAGGCGCAGATGCCTATGAGCTAAAGCGTCGTGTGTATGCTGCCGAAGTAGATGATCTCACGGATCAAATTACAGCCGACACCTTTACTGGTGGAAAGTCAGCGAAAAAACGGGCATTCCCGATGTCTGTTTCCGTGTATCGGAGGTAGGTATGAATAAATTAAACTGGTGGCCGCTGGCAAATAGCCTGGTGGAATTTTTGAAGAAACAGAATGATATCCTGGACGCCCCCGTTTTTGATGGAGTAAATATCTATGCCGGCACAAGGGCAACAGGAAAAAGTTATCCCTGTATTGAGGTTACTTTCGATAGTGAAAACGACGCTGCGGGGGATCGGGCGCTGACTACGTTATGGGTGGATATTTTGCTTAAAAGTAACAGCCCAATACCGTCAGACGCTTATGAACTGCTGTTTAAATATCAGACAGAATTCATGAATTTATTGCCGCTATGGATTAAATGGGCAAAAAAAGAAATCGGCATTGCCGCAATCGTAAAAGTGCCAAGTGTGATGTCTGACGGGGATGTACAGCGACCTGTATGTCAGAGCCGTATAGTTTTAGAAATTGAATGGAGGAATAGTATATGAGTAAAACAAAAGCGCTGGAAAGAGATGTTAACAACCATCTTTCTAGTTTTAATTTTGATATGCAGTTATTCGGTACGCCAACACCAAACGATTTGATTGTTGGTAAAGGTAAAGTTTATTTTAGACGATGGAATTATGATGGAACAAAACAAGCTTTACGCCACATGGGAAACTGCCCTGATTTTAAAATGACGCCGAACATTGAAAAGATACAAAAAATGAGTTCTATGGATGCAGCCGCTGAGCTTTATGCTGAAGCTGTGAAATCTATGTCGTACAAGCCTACATTAACACTTGACGAATTTAACCCATTTAATTTGGCGCTGGCGCTGTATGGAACCGAAGGTATTGAAATACAAGCTGAGAAAACAATCGAAAAAGAAATTCATGATGTGACATTGGGTGCAGTTTTACAAGTGCCTTATAAAAATATTAAAGATGTTTCTATTCTACCCGCCGTAGCTACTCCGGCAGTTGTTAATCCAGCAACTTCATATGTCGAAGTTGGCACCCCTGGAACAGGAAAAGTTATTTCTGGAGGAATTTATACAGGTTCTGAGTCGGGAGCTTATTACATTGAAATTACAAAAGAAAATTCTGTTGAGGGTACAATTACAGATGCAGAATTTACGTGGAGAAAAGAACTAAATGGAGATCAAAGTGCTCCGGTTATCATGACAGGATTAGTACAAGAGCTAGATGAAGGTGTGACTGTTAAATTTGAACCAGGTGCGAGCGGACAAGATTTCGTTGTTGGTGAAATTTACGAAATTAAAGTAACTGCAAAACAAGGTGCTTATATCTCAGGTGTCGATTACATTATTGACGATACGCAGCTTAGAGGTGGCGTTATTCCAATTCCAGATACTTCGAATATCCTTGATGGATCACAGGTATTTGTTTCGTACACAGTACCGGAAAAGAAATATCCAAAGATCATGGGTGGTACCGCAAAGAAAATAGAGGGTGATTTACTTTTCATTGGAGATCCATCTACTGGTCGTCCATATACATTGGAAATTTGGCATGTGTCAGTAACTCCAAACGGAGACGTTGGTTTAATCACCGAAGAATGGGGATCCTTTACGCTTGAATTGTCAGTAATGCCTGATCGTGTAAATCATCCGAAAGAGCCGTTCTTTAAAATGGTTAATACTGATTAAGATAATACCTTTAGGAGATGATGTTTTATGAATTACTCTGGATACAGTGGGTCAGAAAAAGAACTTAATCAAAAACTTACACAAGCAAAGACAGACGATACGATTAGTCAATACAAGCAGCACATTCAGGAAATGGCAGAAGAAATAGAATTCCTTCGTGACAGGCTTGAAAATAATGCGGTAATGATTCATGTTAATGCGCAAAAGACGCGTCTTGATTCGGCAGAAAATATTAAAGCTTATCCAATGAATGAACACCCGACACATCTTCACATTCCTATATCGGCAATTCGTATTAAGGGAATGCCTTTGAATTTTATAAAAGAATTTTCGCCACAATGTATGAACAGTATGGTTGCTCAGATTGAGTCTGACTTAAGGGACAGACTGGTTATACTGGTTAAATATTAATTGTTGATTCAAGTGAGTCCATGATATAATGTAAAATATTGCATTATTTTAGAAGGATGTGCTTGAAATGAACGAAGAATGTTTAATTTGCGGACATAAAGCTGATTTAGTGTCGTCTAATGATTTGACCGGTGTATGGTATTGTGAATTATGCGGTAATTATATACTAGCTGATTATATAACTGGTACTTTAAACGGTAGTTACAATGTAGGTAAGTATGATTTATTAAAATTAAAATCTGCATTATTTTACTACCTGAGAGTTGTGAAAAAGAATCATTTAAATACAGATTCTACGCCAATTACTATATCAATTAATAAATATGATAGTGATTTGTATATAGATTTAGACACAGTTTATAATTTATATCCGGATAACTTTAATGATAGGTTAGATATGGTAATTGAATTACTTGCATCTAAAATAAATGACGTTGGGCAATGGTTTTATACTCCCACTGAAAATTTTAAAAACGGCATTAATAAAATGCAATTTGATATATTTTTCATGCCGTCTAACGTAACAAGTGCATATTATCAGCGTGGTGAATTTATTCGATTACTTAAAGAACTACAGTATATAACTTCGGATGAAGATGGTAAATTTTCGTTTACAGCTAAAGGCTGGGAAAAAGTATATTTTTTACGTAAAAAGAATAATAGTAAAACCGCATTTATTGCAATGTCCTTTTCTTTTGATAATCCTGTTATTAATTCTGCAAAGTCATGTATTGAAACTGCTATTTCTAGTGCTGGATATATTCCTAGTATTATTAGTGATAAACAACACAATAATTTTATTATGGATGAAATCTTATATGAAATTCAGCATTCGGCTTTCGTTGTAGCTGATTTGACAGAGCAGAAAACAGGTGTGTATTACGAAGCTGGATTTGCTAAGGCTTTAGGAAAAGAAGTAATATTTACTTGTCATGAAACTGATTTCAATAATAGACATTTTGATATCGCACAAGTCAATACAATTAAATGGGAGAATCCCGATGAGTTTGTAAAAGATTTGATTAGGAGAATCGAAATTACTGTGGGTTTGAATAAAAAAAATAAATAATTTAGGGCAGCTTTCGAGCTGTCTTTTTTAGTACAACAAAACTTATGGCCGTCCGAATCCGGGCGGCTTATTTATATGGGAGGAATTATAATGTCAGAACAATTGAATGAAGCAGATATTTTGTTTGCTGAAAAAGAGATCAAAATTGGCGATGAAACAATCACCATCAAACCTTACTCCTGGGCACAGAGCATGAAATTAGTTAAGCCTTTAGGAGTGATTATGCATTTGTTGCTTAAGCATGCAGATGAATTACAAATGGCATTAAAAGAATATGAAGGTGCTAAATCAATCATAAATCAAGCTATGCCAATTATCGATCTTCTAGGAGACATAGAGAGCGAAGAGCTGGTAAAGGCATTAACTGATTTCATGGTCACAGCAACCGGGAAAAATGAAGTATATATTCAAGGGCTTATGCTCGATGATGTATTTGAGCTAGGAACTGCTGTTTATGATGTGAATAAAGGTTTTTTCACGAAACGCTTGGCGAAAGTGCAGACAGTTCAGCCAAGCAAGAAAGCGGAGAAAAAGTCTCAGTAACACCTTATGAAGTTGTCCAAAAGTTAATCACGTATGGTCATACAAAAAATGAAATAGTAAATTCATACAGCTTGCCGGAAGTCAAATTATTCTACGAGAAAATTCTCAAAGAAGAAATGCGCCGGCAAGCTGATTTTATTGAAGCTGTAACGGGTGGAATTGGTATGGCGTTCGGTGGAGCGAAGGAAATTACACCGCTACTAAAAAAGCTTAGGGAGTAAGTGAAGATAATTGGCAAATAACAATGAAATAAAAGTACATATTACTGCGGAAAATGAGCAGTTTGTTTCGAAGTTGCAAGAAGTTGTAAGTGCCATAAAGGGAGCAAAGAAGTCATCCACGGAAGGTACGCAAGCTGTTGGTGGTTTCCTTTCTAAAATCGCTAACTTTGGTATGATCCTAACAGGCGTATATGCTGGTTTATCTATGCTAAAAACTGGGCTTGATAGTACAGTTGGATCAATTGGCAAATATAGTATGAGTATGGAAAACAACGAAGCCTCATTCGAAGTGTTTCTTGGCAACAGCCAATTGGCGACTCAATATCTTAACGATTTAAAAAAGATTGCAGCTGACACTCCTTTTGATATGCCTGGTGTTACTGATGCAGGTAAGAAGCTTTTAGCATTTGGCTTTGATGCGGAAACGTCATTAAAAATGTTACGTTCCATTGGGGATGCCTCTGCAGGGCTTGGTCTTGGTACAGAGGGCATTCAACGTATAACACTCGCTCTTGGGCAGATTAAAGCCAAAGGTCGTGTCATGGGCGATGAACTTTTGCAGCTTACTGAAGCAGGGATCCCTGCATACACAATTTTAGCTGACAAATTGGGGCTTACTGCAGATCAGGTGAAAAATATAGGGGATGCCGGTATAGATGCAGATACAGCAATAAACGCCTTGCTAACCGGTATGGATGAGAAATTTGGTGGTTTGTCAACAAAACTTGCAGATAAAATGATGGGGCTTTTATCAACCATACAAGACAACGCAATGAATACAGGCAGCTTTGTTTTAAGTCCGCTTTTTGAATCATTGGAAAAAGGGCTTGTAAAGGTTCGTGATTTTTCTGATCAGCTCAGCGCTGCAATTAATGGACAAGGAAATATTGATGAAAATGTAGGCGTTCTTCGAGTTATTGTTAAAATCCAAACCGGATTAGAAGAAGCGAAAGATTCATTTATATCTTTTACCGAGCTATTTGGGGCATATGACGATGATGGAAGTTTTTATTTTTCAGAAGAAGCGCTGTCAGCAATTGAAAATGCTGGTGATCTTTTAGAACGAGCTTGGAATTTAGCGCTTGATATCGGAGATGCACTGGTCAATACAAGCCCAGTTGTTGGCGAAATTATCAGTAGGGTTGGAGAATGGCTAGAAACATTAATCAATATTGTCGATATCATTGTAAACGCAATAAATCCTGGGGTCGGTGATGTTAACGAGTCATTTGCAGGTACAAATACTATTATTGATATCGTTGTTGATACATTAATGGGCTTTTTTATTCTTGAAAAAATTATTACTATGATTCAAGGAATGCAAACTGCATTTAATTTAGTTAAAACAGCGGTTATAGGTGTGCGCGAAGCGGTCAAAGCAACATCTATTGCACAAGCGGCATTAAACGTCTTAACCGGTGCAATGGGGGGGCCTGCGGGAATTGCAATGGCTTTAGGAGCAAGTGCAGCAGCTGTTGGCGCTGGTTATGCTTTAGAAAAATCGGGTATTTTTGACTTCGGAAGCTTAAAGGGAAGTTCTCCGGATGATGAAAAATCAGAAAATAAGCTTCAGCAATTATTGGATAAACTGAGAGAACAGCAAAGTAACCGGCAGCAGTATCAGCCGGGGACTAGGCAACAGACGCAAAATAGCCAATCAGAAGAAGCGACAAAGGAATCACAAAAAGAACTAAAAAGTATTATCCGAAGTATTTCTGATTGGGTCAAGGCAGCAAATAAAGATATAGATGATCAAATAGAGACTTTAAAACTTAAAAATGAGCAAAGCCCGATGAACCCGCAAGATTTTTATAATCAGCTTTATAGTTTAGAACAGCAAAAATCTATCAATACTGAAATGGCCATTCAGGAGAAAATAAATGCTACAAACAATGCTCTGTTTAAAGATGAAGCAGATAGATCTGCGAGCATAAAAAAATACCAGGCAGATGCCGAAGAAGCGGCTAAAGCTACTGGTAAATTGAGTGATGCTCTAAACGAAATAACCGGGACAATGCAAACAGCACAAACCGCATTTAATAAAGAAGGTACAACCTGGCGGCGAGAAGTCGATGACGTTAATATTGAAGGACTCAACGAAGTCGCTCTAAATGCAATTTCTGCAGTTAGTCAAAAGTTTTTTGAGTTAACAGGTCGGCAGATGGTGGTATCTTCTGGACTGCGTAATTGGGGTGGCCATGTCAACGGCAATAAATTCGATGTTGTTGATGATTATTCGTCTATTCTTTTAGAAAGTAATTCAAACGGTATTCGTGATGCGATCATTGATTACGCACGAAGTATTGGACTAGATGTATTGGATGAATACTCTGATCCGTCAGCAAGGGCGACGGCCGGTCATCTTGATTTTGATGCATCGAGTTTTACAGGACAACTTAATCAATATATGACGTGGCAGGCAGGCGATATGCTCACTAAAGGTGGGGCAGAGTATAGAAAATCTTTACAAGCATTGTTCGATGAAGGCAATAAATTATTGATACAATCTGTAGGATTAGTTGATGAACAAAGCCAGTTGGATAAAGCGGAGATCAATAGTAAATATAATAAATTAGCAGAAAAATTTAGAGCGGCTAATTTAAATCATGTTGTTGAAGCTATTGAAAAAATACGTTTTTCAGAATTACTTGATATTGATTTTAAAGAAACACAGAAAAAACTCGAATATGCAAACAACGATCTGACTGAAAGCCAGGAAGTATTACTATCTCAGCTGGCAAGCGGTGCAATTTCAGCAACGGAAGTAACTGAATCTTATATAGAAAAATTCCATACCTTAATGGATAAAAATCTAGCTGAATTGAAAACCGAACTAGAGCAGGCAATTTCGATAGGCGATAAAGAAACAATTGCATCGATCAAAGCAAAAATCAAAGAAGTTACTGAAACTCTAAAAAATGGGATCAATGAAATTTTAGATAAAATTCAGGATAATATGGATTGGCAAACTAAAATGATCGATGTCAATTCGACCATGACTTCAAGGCAGAAAGAAAATGCTAAGAAGAATGTAGATGCTGATGGGGCTAGGCAAAATGTAGCTGCATTGGATGCCAGATTAAATGGATTATGGTCAGAATATGACAAGCTGAAAATTTGGGAAAAGGGCGATTTTTTCAATAAAAATATAATGCCGATAGAGCAGCAGAGACGTTATAATCAAGAGCTTGCCAAAGTCCCATCATTGCTAGATGATATTCACACTTCGTCCAAACAGGCACTCGAAGATGGTTTAGTTACATTTCTGACTGATGGTATCAATGAAGCTGAAAATCTGAAAGAAGCATTTTTAGATTTAGTTGAGTCTATATTAAAATCGATTCAGCAAGTTTTTGCGAAGAAAATCACTGATGATCTAATGAATCAATGGTTTGAGCCGACGGAGAATATGTATTCCATGGGGGAATCGCAGCCGAAGAATAGAGACGGAGCCCTTGGTTTTAATACCGATTTTGCGCCTCAATACGCAACGCAAACACAAGAACTTGATTCAAAATTAAACAGTATATCAAGTAATTTTAGCAGTTTTGTTAATGAATTTAACACTACGGGGAATTATTTTTTATCCAGAACACAAACATTTTTTAATAGTGTTATACAAACAATGCAAAGTGCTGCGAATGCGATACCGATAGGGAGTAGTGTAGATACGGCAGGGAGTACTTCAAGTGGAGGGACGAGTAATTTTGAATATAAATCACAGTATTTTTCAGGTGGCGGCAGTGTTGTTGGACCGGGGACTGGAACCAGCGACAGCATATTTGCAAAATTAAGTAATGGTGAGTTTGTTGTAAAAGCTGATGCTGTAAAAAAAGTCGGAACAAGGTTTTTGGAAAGAGTAAATAATGGTGATATTCATAATTTGCATTTTTCGCTTCCGAAATTTGCGAAAGGTGGATATGTAGGGCGTGCAGGATCACAAGGCATGTCGAATGCTATGGAAAGCTTTACTGCTAATTTAAGCACTGGCATGAGTCCGCGCCTAAATGTAAATAATTATGTAGATGGTCAGCGTGTTTTTGATACATTTGGCAGATCGCTCATTAAGAGTGAAGTGAGAAAAGAACATATTGAAAATGCAAAATTCTATAGCCAAATTAATAAGCGGATGAAATAGTTAGTTGACGATAAAATCCTCTAATGCTATTCTAAAAGAAAACATTGGAGGATTTTGGCATGAAAAGGATTTTAGCTTTAGTATTAATATTAATTTTTTCTTTGCAAATTACAGCGTTTGCAGAAGTCATAAGAAAACCAAGAGATTCTTTTGAAAATAGTGTAACCGTATATAGTGAAGCCAATAATGTAGAGTTATTCAATGCAGTAGGTTTAGGGAAAGTGATTTATCCATCTAGCCATGTTTATGGTTTGATAATTAATAAGTCATGCGGTTACAAACCGGGTGTAATTTATCAAATTAATAGATTCCAGATAAAAATAAATGATCAAATATTTGATATTCCAATAAATCATCAATATCAAGAAGTTACTCGAGGAGAATTTGCGGTATATGGAAACATTTTTGTAAAAGTAATTATATGGGAAAATTTAATTGATCTAATAAAAAACGCAAATAAAGTAACAATCAGGGTAACGGACAGTCAAGGATTTAACACCACCTCCGATTTTTCTGACACTGTACTTGCTGAATGGAAACAGGTTATAAATACTGAGGAATAAATAAAAAAGTACTCTTTGCGGAGTGCTTTTTCTTATGATACACAATCAGTTATTGAATTTGCATATCCTTCCGATTCACAGTATAATATTAAAAGGTAAATTTTGTCGCAATTGGATGGATAAAATCAATTTATAGAGATTTAGGTAAAAGAGATAGTGAAAATAGCCGGTAACGGATTACATAGATTTAATAATAGATAAGAAAGGATTTTTATTTTTATTGCAACTAAAACAAAAGGAATGATTGTATATGTCTCTTAGGAAATTGGCGTTCATTATGTCATTTATAGCAGTAATGCTTGCAAATTCAAATACAACATTTGCTGAAAACAATAGATATATACCTATCTCGTTTGAAGGTAAAATTGTTGGTGAATTTGATACCGATTCGATTAAATACGATAACGTTGAAAGTAAAAAAGGATTAATGATCAACGTTTGGGTAAAAACAATTCCTGATCAATATACAGGAGAATATGTCATCTATAATTATCTTTTCAATAAAAATGACCGAGAAGCTATGTTATTAAACCAAATATCTTATGATGACGATGGTGAAATTATTTCTAAAATATCAAATAAACCTAACGCTTCATTGTGGTCAATCGTGGTACCAGCTACGTTAGTTGATCAATGGTATGTAGAAACGGTGAAGTATGCAGATAAAAATCACAAAAAATTATTGAAAAAATATAACAATACTAGAAAGAGTGATAAAAATGAGAATAGTGTTTACGATAAGTTTAATTCTTGGATGGATGATATCGGGAATTTGTTCAGCTTCAATTAATCCCAATCAATCAATACACAGTTATTCTGAGTCATATCCTAAAATGGCTATTGTTATTAGTAATATTGGTGCTGCCAAACAATATCCGAGCATAATGACGGGACTTAATGAAAAAATATTAACGCAATCAAAATCGCATTATTCACTTTTAGCAACCCAAGAAGAAACTACTCATTTTCTTGAATACTTAGAAGATCATGATATTCAAGATCCAAACGTTTTAAAGCGTAAGGATATCGCAGATTTCGGGAAAACTTATGGATATGATTATGTTGCCATTTTAAATTTTAATCAAATCGCTCAAAGAGATGGTAAAGGGAAGTTTATAATTACATGGGCAACTAATAAGACTTTAACAGCGGAAATGAGTGCTAAAGTTGTAGATACGCAAACTGGATCATACATATATAGAAAAGATATAGTTAAAGATGGGACGAGCACATCTATATTTCCTGCATTTACAGGATCAAATACAAGTAAAGTGAACGCCTGGTTAGATATTGCTAGTTTATGTACTGATGAGTTTATAAAAGATATGGAGAATCTTTAGTATATCGGAGTAGTTGATATTAATTTAATATTATCAATTGAGACAGCTTAAATTTTAAGCTGTCTTTCTTTATGCCAAAAATGAAAGGGGTTGTTAATTTGGATACAGTTGTCGCAAGTTCCGGTACGGGAACAACGATTTACGATCTGTATAATGCGATAGATTCGCTATTAACAGGTGATAAGTTTTCAGAATCAACGAAATGGCAAAGAGTCTATACGATTTATGGACCAACACCAGATGTACCACAGGCAGAAGCTGAGCAATTAGCTTCTGTTATATACAAAGGCGTAGGGGACGGGCAGGATAAAATTTATTTTGGAATGAGACTTGTTTTAGAATCAAATGCGTCTGTAACAGGGACAATTGAATTTAATGGATATGCAGGCTATGATGCTAGTTTGAAAAGTTGGGAAGATCAGCCGGGAGCAATAAAAAAACTTCCTTTGAATTCATCGTATCCGTGTTTCCCGACTGTAAATAACACATCATTTGCATATTGGATAACTGCTACGACAAAAAGAGTTATCGTTGTAGTTAGACTAGCAACGCAGTATATGGCAGGATATTTTGGGTTTTTTAGACCGGTATCAGTAGAAAAACAATACCCGTATCCATTATTGATTGCCGGCACTGCCCCAGCAAGAAACTATACGTGGGATAGTTCTATAATTTCCTCGTTTACAGACCCTGTTAACTTATCAAGTTCAAATGGCGCATCTTATCAACAAAGTTATCCTGCAGTTACGACATCCAGTTTGCTATCTCCTTTTAAATTAAGAAAAGTTGACGGTACCTGGACAGCAGGCTATAACAATGATGGCGTAAGTAAATACGGAGAACTGAATATTTTCCCAACAAACACGAATTCAACGGAACTATATACGGTTTATGTGGAAGCTTCGTCGGGTATCATTGATGAGCCGCACGTGTTGATTCCTTTTTTGCTTTATAGCAACTTTCCTAATAATTTAATAGGATCACTGGATGGGGTTTATTGGATCGGAGGCTCAAAGGATATCGCATCAGAAAATATTGTGAGAATAAAGGATAAAGACTATATTATTTTCAGCAATATTCTAGGAAGAACCGGAAATGATTATTTTGCTATTGAATGGGAGTGATGTAATTGGCATATATAAAGGATTCTTATGACTCTTTGGAAGGGGTATTAGAAAGCATCACTTCTTATGTTACTTCCACAGAGATACATAAAGATAATGCATGGATAAGAATGCCTAGCAATCCCCAATACGGTGATTCATTTCCGTATGGACGATTTTTTCAAGTAAATATAAATGAAAATGATAAATTTTATATCGGTATGATGATCAATGAATTTAAACCCAATACATATCGCAAATGGCTTTTTACGCATCCACGAATAAAAAGGTATGTGTTGCCTTTAATGAAAAAATATGAAACGCCGTTTACCTTCAATCCAGCTTCAGGGCTAATTAATACGTATTATGTAGAGCAGAGTGAGTATATTGATCATGAAATTTATCCAGATTATCCAGTTTATAAAACAAAAAATCAAGATGGATATGTTTATCGTGTAACTGGTGCTGAAGGTACAACTGGTATTGTTGATATTGCAGATACATCCTCTGGATTTAGTCCGTACGGCAAATATTTATCATTTGGTGTGTTTAAACAATTTGACAAGAATTTGAGATTTGTAGAACAGGGAGGACATATCGACCAAGAAAGATTTAAAATACCCCTAATCCCTTTAGTTTTGCGCTCGAACAGTAACACAACGGGCTATGGATATTCTAAGTTTACACCTCCACCATTAGATGGAATAGGTTATCCTTTGCTATTTCTTAATGATTCTATCGGCATTTCGGATTATCCGGAACCACAACTTTGGATAATAAAAGACAATTTAAATTTGACAGTCGTCATGAAAACGGGGAAGTTTTGGCAAACCATAAATATTGGAATGATGGAAAGTGTGATTTCTGAATCTTTCCCATTTCCGGCCTATATGTGTGGGCCTACAGGGCTAGTACCTACCGCAGCCAATTTGCAAGGAGCTTACCGGGTTGATGGAAACACAGGTGTAGGCGTTAGTTTAAATCCTAATAATCCAGCATTTACAAATAGTGTGCCAGCTTTCCCCTGCAGGGTAGGAACAGACTTAAATTGTCCAACGCAAATCAATATCATGCAGCCCGATGGCCAGTGGAGATATTTTTGCAATTATCAACAAGATTTGGTGTCCTTGCGGCATGAAGGGGTAGATAGGCGACTTGCATATCCATATATAACCCCTGCACGAATTATGGGAAATGCGCAAGATGATCTTATGAATGTTTATCCTACCTATGAAGATTTTACGGAATTTGCGGAATATAGAACCTATGTAGAAAACGGGATCGATAATTTTACACACCATCTTATTCCGTTATATCCAGTACAAAATATGAAAAAAAGCAAGAGCAATACAATTACATCAAATGTATTTGGGAATAATGGTGCGATTCCGCGTTATTATTATGCAAATTGCGAACCGACAAGATTCGGTGAAATTAGCAATGCTTACGGAAAGTTTTTAATTATACCGAATGTATGGGAAGATCGGCTATTTTATTACAATTATCATTTTGATGCATACAACAATTCGCTTGTTGATGCGTTTTGGCAGGCAAGCAGTATCGTTAGTGAATACGATCAATTAAGAAGTATTTCAAAACGCTATAGAATGGCAATAAAATTAGATTAAGGAGTGATGAAGTTTGGCTTTTAAACAGTTTACGATTAATACTCCGGATGAGTTAGTAACGCAGATCGTAGAGTTTGCAAGAGAAAACGCCTGGAATGTCGTTGAAGAACCAGTTGCAGATTTAGATATTATTAATGATCAAATGAGCGATGGTATACGTGCAAGTATTTCCACACCAGACGGAAAAAACTTTTTTAATATTAGAAGTGCAAATGGTTATCAAATTTTCAATAAGCAGCGGTTAGGAATTGATCTGAAAGCATGGTATTCTTCACATTTAGATAAAGATGGGAACTACATACCAACAACACCGCCAATAAACAATTCTATGCATGGAGTTGGAATAACCGCAAGTTCAGCGCATTCTACTGCAGCAAAAAAATGGTTTGATCACGCGGATGCACCTAAATATGCCACAACAAACAATACAGGAGATATCCTTGGTATTGGCGTGCAATTAATTCAAGGATTGAACTATACCGTATTTGCCAACTGCATTAACGAAGAAAATTCGCCGGTATTAACGTTTTCCATTTGCTATTATCGAACTATGGAAACCGGGACTGCCGAACCAATCTTTCAACAACTTGTGCTTGGTCATATAAAGAAGATCGGAAGCTGGAACGGCGGTCAATTTTTAAGTGGTACATCAAATAGTTATCGAATGTTTGTATCTTTGCAATCAGATGTTGATATGAATTTAGATTTGATTGAATTAAATTTGCTTAGAATTTTTGGTACGGAACAAGACGCTTCTACTTTCTTAAGGATTGATATGGATGATGCACCCAGCCGTGGATATATTATATGGGCCAGTTCCGGATCAACAGGAACAAGCGGCACGGTTTGTTATACCGGCAAGCAAATGTCTTTGCCAATTCGGGGGGCTGCAAGTGATGGAAGTTCTGCCTGGGCACCGAAAACACCACATTATTATTTTCTACAATCACAGAGTCCAACCGATCAAGGAAGAAATTCAAATACTTTAAATTGTATTACTGTAAATTTACCTTTAATGATGTGCGTGGTGCGGGATCCCGATAAACTAAGACAATTCAGTCCTGTTGGATATATTCCGGGCATATATTTTATATCGCTTTATAATATAGCTTCTGCCGGAGCATATGAAATCAACTACCCGACTAGCGGTGACTTATATCAGGTGTTTCCGATGTCCAAACGCGGTGGGATATTTGGCTATGACGGAATCAGCATTAAACAGTAGGTGAGGAAATGAGCGTAATACTTCCAGGTATTTTATCCGAAGGGTTTTCGCAAGGTTTTAACTCTAACCTAGTAGGTACTGCAAATATATCACATGTATCAGATATCAGAATTTTAGATTCGTCAGGCTTTGGGGTTATATTACCGATCATCTGGTATGGAGATACGGTAATGATGGGACAGCTTGGCAGTTTATTATTGCCAATTGGTTCGGGAAAAGGAATAAGTCCACTGTTATTAAATTCTAGCTACATTTACACATTCAATTTCACGCATAGAATGTTTGTGATCCAGGATACTGACGGAAACACAATACTTAAAAAAACAAATATTCGTTCATGGGCCGACTTAGCTATATCCAAGGCAATCATAGAAAGTCATCAGTTTAGAATCATTTTTACAGGTGCTACAGATGTATCATCTTTTTTTATTGTCGTTTATTTACTAAAGAAATTGGGCCATGCGAGTACAGAGCAATTCTTATGGGGCGAGTTTGATCGATATATTAAAAGTGTATATCATTTTGATTTAAGCAAGCGCCTAGCAAACGGAAGTACATACTACGATGTTGGCAGGGATATTGTAAGAAACATCACGGTAGAAGAAATTATAAATGCAGTTAGTGCAAAATTGAGTAATATATCTTTTAAAATAAATTATCCTCAAATATATATTGCAGAAGATAATTTAATAGTAAATGATGTGAAAAAAATTAAACAAGGCTTTATAAACAATATGACCAATTTGATTGTGTTGGCTATTATTACAGATCTTTTATATCCGCACTTGCAGCCGATTTTGAGAAATGAGGAAACTATGAATAATCGTCCTGTATATGAACCTTGGATGATCTGGTATATAATGACCAATTTTTTTATCTTCCCTGACGATGAAGGACAAGACCCACACAATCCTGGCGATGATGAAGGTAATGATCCGAATGTAATTGGCCTTTCGCCAAACTGGGGGTAGATCATATGGCAAATGAAAATATTGTTGAAAGATTTGAATTTAAAACGCAGATCCATACTGCATATGATGGAACTGAACAAAGAGCTGCATTAAGAGAAGAGCCGAGACGGTTTTTCTCTTTTAATTATGTCAGCGTGGATACATGGCAATCTCAATATTTAAGAATGCTGATTATATCAAGACAAAACAACACCTTTAAAATTCCAGCCTGGCATCGACTGCACACCATCCAGGAAGACATAAATCGTGGAGATTATTATTATCAGGCCGATAAAAGATATCTGTGGACCTATAGAGATATCAGCGGAGTTTTTTTCTCCTATGGAGATAAAATCAATGGCGGTGGATCTTATTATGATATTGTCAACGTATCAGCAAGCGGTGCAATTAAACTAAAAAAATTCAGTGCGGCTGCAAGAAAGAAAGGGGATTTTGTTTGTCCCGTGTTTACTGCAGTGATCCAGGATTCAAATGATTTAAATGCGCTTTTCAGTAATGATACAAACTTAACAATGAATTTTGAGATTGTCCCGCAAGATTACGGAATGACCTTACCCCCTTCTTATGACTATATGACGTATAGGGATGATGATAATTTTATCCTGGATAATATAAAGTTGCCGGATCAATATAACGATCTGGAAGTATTTAAGCTTTGGCCGCCATGGTCGAGAGAGATTGACATGGCTTATGAAAAAAACGTAGAAAAGTTGGATAATGAAACCGGTAGCTTTTATTACGATATGAAAAGTCATCTTATTGCTGAAAATCGTGAGATAGAATATATAACGCTCGATGTAGAAGAGACTAATAATCTGCAAAGATTTTTCTTTCGCTGTAAAGGTTGCTTGGTACCATTTTACGCACCAACATGGCTAAATGATATTACGCTAGATAAGGATAAACTGAGTTCAGAATCTTTTTTGTCGACGCAACTAACCGATTTCTACAGGTATTATTCAGATCTGCCAACAAGGAAAAACTTAATTATTTTTCTAAACAATGGAAAGACGATAACAAGCAGTATTGTTGGTTTTTCCACGTATATCGATAGTAAGAATATCAAACACGGCAAGATTCTGCTCGGTGACAACATTGGCGATTTGCGTATAAACGATGTACGTATGATTAGCTTTTTATGCAAATATCGATTAGCATCAGATATTCTAGAAATTGCTTATGATACGACAGGCGTCGGATCAGCAAAAATAGCATTGAAGGAGGTATTAGTTTGAGTTACGACAGTAATATATCGAATTATGAAGGGTCTGCTTATCATGGCAGGCCTATTGAGTGTTACAGATTTACGTATGATGGTCTAAATTATAATTACACCTCGGCGGTGAAAGATATAACTTTGTCCATAGATGGCAATGATGAGGTCTTTTATCACGATTATATTATGCGAGGAAATATCAAACCATCCGAGGATGGCGTAACAACGATCTCTACAAAGAAAGATAATAATATAGCTATGTTGTATCAGGGAAGTCCACCGGAGCAGGGCAGAGTGAATCTAAGTATTTTCAGAGCACATCGTCAAGACCTCACAAAGTTTGACAAAGTTTTAGAAGGTACAGTATCGCAGGTGAATTTTAACGGCAGTCAGGCAGAAATCTCTGTTACACAAGAAAATTATCTAAATAAAGAAATACCAAACGGAAAACTTGAGTATCATTGCAACAACCGATTATTCGACCATAATTGCAGGCTGGATATAGAGCAATACAAAGTTAAGTGTACAATAAAAAATATAGCAGGATTGTCCATTCAATCCGATGAATTTTTGCAATTTACGGAAGGGTACTTTGTTGGCGGGATGGTTTGGCTAGGAAACAACATTAGAGCGGTAGCTATGCATAAAGGCGATACGATAACGATAAAATACCCGTTAAGCGAAAGTATTCGTACAGGCGAGTTTACTATCGTTCCGGGGTGTGATGCATTGTTTAAAACCTGCGCTGTAAAATTCGGAAATACAGATAATTTTTATGGGTGTCCCTATACGCCACCCACGGATAGTGAAAAAAATCCTGTTGGCAAAGGCGCATACTGGATTGATACTTTGGTTGTGCAGAGAGATACAGATGGATTTGTCGGCACAATCGATATATAGGTGATAAAAAATGAATATAAATACTTTTCTCGGTTGGGGATTAACCACCTGGGCTTTGAAGTTTTTAAATAAAAGGTCCAGTAGTTCATCCGATTCAAATACGGCTGATGATTTAAATGTAACCGCAAGTACTACGAGAGTTGGAGAACCAATTCCGGTCGGTTTCGGAACATTTTTACTAAAACAACCATTGGTTTCTCATTTTGGTGATTTTAGAGCAGATATTTATACAGAAACCTACGCTGCGCATGCTCAATTTTCAGCTTGGCCGATGGTGTTTTCATTGATCGTAAATTATATCAAAGCAGCGATTACTGGTCATCAAGTAGGGGCGGCAAAGGTAGATGCTAATTTAGAAGATGGAAGCGTAAAAGGTGGGGAGGGGGGTTCAGTTAGTACAAAAGTAACAGGTCAATCTACAGAGGCAAAATTCAAAGATGATCTAACTGGACCACTTATCAACGCTTTGTTTATGTGGCTTTTATCTTGGCTTATCAATGGCAGGAATCTTAAAACTACGATACAAAAAGGTTTTAAATATTTTTTAGGTTACCAGCTTATATTGTGTTGGACAGGTCCCAACATCAAATTAAAAAAGATTTACATGAGAGAAAACCTGGCTTGGGAAGGGAATATCTCAAAGTCTGATTGTCCTGGCGGCAAAATCCTAACGATAGATGATGATCAGTTATTTGGTGGACCAGATGAATCAGGTGGTTTTATCGGCAATATGAATGTATATTTTGGTGATGAAGTACAGCAAAAAGACCCTTGGATGGTGGAGCAAATGCGTGCAGATAGTGTGCAGGCAGAACTTCGTGGGCTTACGCCAGTCTATCGGTCTTTTCTTACCATCGTTGTACCGCAGGCCTATATCGGCAAGTCTGCAACAATTCCTGAAACTTGGATTGAAGTCCAAAATATTTATGATGGATTAGGTTTAGGTGCCGTTGGTGAAGACAACAATCCGGCCGAAGTAATTTATGAAGCCTATATCAATCAAGACTGGGGACTAAATGAATCTCCTGATAAGCTTGATATAGAGGCTTTAATTGAAGTAGGAAAAAAACTCGGCAATGGAGAATATGCTTCAGGCGTATTAGAATTGCTCATGAATGAGACTGATACTGAAAAAACGCCGGTTGTAAAATTCACGGCAATTTACCCAGGGACAAAATACGATGACATTACAATTAAAGTGACAGGCCCTAAATACGCCGGCGGTGATACACGGTGTGATGTAGTAGGACATACGATTACAATCTATTGCTCACGTAATGATGATGAAATTCCTGAAACCTCTGCCCAGGATATTGTAAATGTTATCAATAATGACAATCTTGCAAGTAGACTAGTAAAAGCTGATGTATTGTACAATCAAACTTATGCAATACTTTCTCCTGAATTTACAATTACATTAGGAGGCGGCATTGACGGAGAGGGACTGGGCATATCGGGTATAATTGATTCAACAATAACGGCAAAAGAACTTATAACACAGATTTGCAACCATATAAATGCCGTTAGGTTTTTGAATCCGGTCACAGGAAAGTTAACGTTTAAATTAATCAGAAATGATTATGAAGTTAGCAATTTATTTAAGTTAAGCACCAACAATTGCGCATCTTGTGAATTTTCAAGACTTGATTGGTCGGAAACTGTTTCAAATATTACGGTGGCATTTACCGATTCTACAAATCTGTATGAAAACTCCACAATACCGCGATACGACAATGCGAATATTGCAATAACAAATACTCGAACAAATAAAACATATGATTATACCTTATTTACGACTGCACAAAATGCATTGACTGCTGCAGAACGTGAACTGACCGCGCAGGCTTATCCACTTTCGACTGCAAGTATTATCGGTAATAGAAGCCTTGCTCAAGTGCAGATTGGTGATCCTGTGGTATTAAGCTGGCCACCTTATGGCATAGAACGTCTTGTTATGCGAGTTACGGATGTAGATCACGGAGATATGATCAATGGGGAAATTAAAGTAGAATGTGTTGAAGATGTCTTTGGATTCGAGTCAGGCGTATTAAAACCATCCGATGGTAGTGGGTGGCAGCCGATTGTGCAGTACCCAACCGGTGTTTCATTTTATGATTTCATTGAAGTTCCTTATGAACTTTCCTACAGCAAAGATACATATGTATATGGTATCGCTGCCAGACCAACCAGCATTACAACGGAATGGAAGGTCTGGAGAAAAGAACAAGCTGCTACGGAATTTACGCCAACATCGCGAAAAAGTATGTGGAGTGCGATTGCAGAGCTGCAGGTTGCGTATAGGGAAGATACTGAGTACTGGGACTACAATGGATTTGAAATTAAGGAAATGGGTAACGGAAACGTTATACAGTACTTAGAAAGTTATGCGACTGCAGATATATCTGCCGCAAGAGTCGGGAATAAAATGCTGATGATTGGCGATGAGATTATGGCGTATAGCACCATTAATCGATTACCAAACGGTAATTTCATGATTCAAGGCATCATGAGAGGCGTAATGGATACAGTACCGACGCAGCATAAACAGTATGAGCTTGTATATTTCTTAAGAACTGATCAGATGAGCAATGTGACTGGTTCAACTTTCGTTTGTAAAGCTGGGGAAACAACGACAGAGCAGTATAATATCACGACGGCCTCTGTAGATGTAGCGGAGGATTTTGATGCATCAAAGATAAGACGTTTGGAAACCAACAACAGAGCGCAGCGTCCAAGCCCAGTAGGATATTTACGTGTCATGAATTATCCAAATCAATCTGGTTATACACGTTATGGGGACGGGCTTTGCGGTACACAAGTTAAATTCAGATTTACTCCAAGAGATAAGTTTAATAATGTTGGAGCCGTTGCCCAGGATGATATAAAAAATTACTACACAGCGGAAAAGATTATAAACAAAGATGTTAACTTTATCGCTAAAATATATAACGATACTGAAAACAATCAGTATGTTATTGATCGCGATACAAATTTGGAAGGTACCGAAGATGCAAGTCAGAACTTTATTTATACCTGGCAAAATTGGTGCAATGATTTTAAAAACAGCATGATGAAGGAAGCGACGATAGAGTTTTATCAAGTTGACAGTAACGGCTTAGAATCTTATCAAGCGCAGGTTAGAAATTTTAGACTGGTTGCTCCAACGATCGTAGCGGTATTGGAAGAATCCGATAATTTACAAGATGATATTGCTGAATTCATACAAGCCAATGTTTCTAGTGATAGGGTATTTGTTCAAGCCGGTACTTTTACAACAGATAGTAGTTATTGCATGATTGATAGAACACCGCTTCTTGTAGTTGGTAAAAAAGTTGCTGGAGATCAGCCTGAACAGGCCGGTCTTTTTTTGTTGGACCAAGACGGAGTTTCAATCCTACCGAACAAGTTTTATATGTTTAAACGCAGCTTTGAAGATGCTGCTAATGATGGACTTGTAGAGTTTAGTCCGGAAGATAATTATGTTTTTCAAACCTATTATAATCCTGATAAAACAGGTGATGCGATTTATTACAGACTTGAGAATAGCGGATTCATTAACATCGGAAAAACTTTAAGTGGAGAATGAGGTGGTATAAATGTCAGCAACCAAGAAATTAAACCTTCGATTAATGGAAGATAGCGATATTTTCGCAGGAGAAACAATCAATAATATTGTCTCAGATATCGATGATAAAGTTTTAGGAATTGGACATGAAACAAGTAAAATGCACTTTGAATCATGGAAGGCAAATACAGATTACCAAGCTGACCATCTTGTCAGAGTAAACGATATTCCGAGTTGGGGAGTATGGGAATGCGTAACACCCGGCACAAGTGGAAATACGCCGCCAGCAGGTACCGTCGAAGAAATGAACTTTACTGACGGTACTGTTGTATGGAAACTTAGAAAGCTTGTCAATGAAGGTGTAACTATACACAACAAATTAAATGGTCGTGGTGTGGATAATGCGCACCCAATTAGCGCAATTACAGGATTGCAAGTATTATTAGATTCTTTAATAACCTCAGTAGATGCGAGAGCCTATACAGATACAAAAATAGCTGATTTGATTGATGGCGCGCCGGAAGCACTTGATACGTTAAAAGAAATTGCAGATGCATTAGCCGATGATGATAATGTTATTTCTGCGATCATGGTAATATTGGACAAAAAAGTAGATAAAGTGTCAGGGAAGGACTTGTCTACGAATGATTATATTGATACCGATAAAGCTAAGGTAGATAAAATTAGTGAAGATACAAGTGGAAATTTTATGTATAACGGTAGAGTTATAGTAGGGGGTGCAGAAGAATGGCAACCAAGTACTTTCTATGCAAAAAATCAATTATTGACATTTGAAAATTTATTATATAGAACAAAAAATAATCATACAAGCGGCACAGTATTTACTCCTGCAATGTATGATCTAATAACAATTGGCTATATTGATGATTGGAAACCAAACCATTTTTATAATATTCATGAAGTTGCTATACAGGGAACAAGTATTATTAGATGTGTAACAGCCCATACAAGTGAGACTGATTATAATAATGTTGAAAATAATTATTGGGAAGTGATTGCAAGTAAGGGCGCTGTTATATCTGCTTGGAAACCCCAAGCTCAGTATGGGATTGATGAAGCTGTTGTTTATAATGATATGATCTATTTGTCTAACTTACAGCAGGTATCTAGCAATAGTTTTGCAGATGATATGCAACCTGGTAGTGAAAAATGGAGATCATTAAATAGTGGCGGATCGGCAGGAGCGCTTAAACAGGTAACTAAATTAGGTGTAGTCGGGAGTACCTTAGTTGAAATTATAATTAATAACCCCTTAACGTTTAATTTACCGCCTGTAGAAATTCTGAAATTTGCGCCTGGTTTGCAGGATCAGATCATTAATCAGTTTGATTTTTCGTCAGGGGATGGTAGTAAATTTACAGTTGATGGCGTAGACGCCAACACGAATAAATATGTAACTTTTGATGGAACTGTTAGATTGAATAAGCGATATGAATATAAAATGACAAAAGTGGATTCATTCACAGGCCCGGGGCAGTATTCAGAAGACACTACCATTGATGATACAGAATTTAAATTAGTTGATTCTGCGGATATTAGTGGGGGATTAGTTGGAACAGTTTTAGTTAATATGAGATTTAACGATTCCGGGGTAAATGATATAAAAAACACGTGGACTAATAGTGGTGTAACTTTTAATGAACCGGGAGTGTTCGGTGGCAGGGCCGCATTTTTTGGGGCTACAGGTGTGGGTAAATATTTTACTTTGTCTTCTGGAAACATAAGTGATTTTAATTTTGGATCAGGAGATTTTACAATATCTTTTTGGAATAAAAGAACAGGAATGTCTATTGGTAGTAGAAGCTGGAGTATTGTGCTAGGGGGAACAAATTCTCAAAATACAATACAGTTAAGTGATGATACACAATTCAACAAGTTAACTATTAGAATAGGATCAAGCAATAATGGTTTTGTTGATAAGGTACCAAACCCAACAGCACAGTGGAATCATATTGCTTTTACGCGACAAGGGGGAATCAATCGTGTATTTGTTAATGGTGCTCAGGTAGGAACTTTCACAAATAGCAATGTTCTAGCATTTGGTAGTTCCTTATATGTCGGACATTGGAATGGTGACTCTCGTGAGGGCACAAATAGTACTATTGGTTATTTAGATGATCTAGTTGTTGTAAAAGGTAAGGCTTTATGGACAGCAGATTTTACACCACCCACGGATTATTTAATAGAGGATAATTATTGGTTAGCGAGAGTAGAGACTGAAGGCGGTGGTATTGATGACAATGTTGTGGTAATGATGCATTGTAACGATTCTTCTTTTACTGATATTGTAGACAATATATCATCTGATGTTAATAGTGGTGTGACAGTAAACACTGAAAATTATAAATTTGGAGAAGGAAGTTTAAATATATCCCCAACTACTTATTTAAATAGAACGCTAAAAATACCTTTTATATCTGGGTATCCCGGGACATCCACTGAATATTACACGATTGATTTTTGGATGAATTTTAAATCATATTCTAATGGCTCTAGGAATCTTATTTTGGAATTAGCAGGCCTGTATTATTTGTACTTTATGAATTATAGTACGTATGGGTTATGCTTAATGTTAGGGGTGAGGGATACTTATTTTGGTACAGGATCAAATGCTGGTATTCATAATGCTGTGAACCTACATGAAAATCAGTGGTTAAATAGGGTTCCTTTACACACATGGAATCATTTTGCTATTGATCTTTATGTAAGTAATGGCATATTAAGGTTTCAAATTAGAATAAATGGTCAAATAGTAGGAAATGGAAATGCTTCTGAAAAGCGTCCCTCACGTGAGAACATTACTAATGTTGTTTTTGGTGCAAGAACATCCTCATTTTGGAATGTTGGTGGATTTGTTTCAGCAGATTGCTATATCGATGAATTTAGAATTTCTTCCAAGGAAAGATGGGCTATAAACACTACCTTTACTCCTCCCACAAGTCAATACTCTTTTGTAGAGGGGTATTATAGTAACAAGCCTGGTAATTGGAGTTATCTTGGTATACCTTCTACTGATGCTGAATTAGTTTCTTTATTTAATAACTACGGAACAGACATATGCCCAACTCAAAAAGAGTTAGAACAATTAGGCATAGGTTCTGCAAGGCCAAGAAGGTGTTGTTACCAAGGAGAGCCTGATTCTGAGTTACCAGACATTATATTACCAGACATTATATTAAATGCAGTGCCTAAGGATAAATTAATAATTCTTAAAGAATTACTTTTATTAGATAGTTTTGAAGGGATAGATCAAGTTAATCTAGTAACTAATACAGCTAATAATTTGTCTTTGCTTCATTTTAATGATGATTTTACAGATGAAACAGGGAGGGCATGGACAACGGTTGGTACACCAACTGTTTCCGCTAATCATAGTAAGTTTGGAGGTAAGAGTTTTCAAATTACTCTTGGAAATTATTTAACTGCACCTAACACTGATTTTTTATTTGGGGCAGATAATTTTACTATTGATTTTCAAATATACGCAGAATCAAATACTGACTCTGGGTCAATTTTTAGATATGGTTCTGGTAATACTACTCAAGTAACCCCATTCCATTTATATCTTGATGGAGGAAGAATTAGGCTATATATGTCTTTTAACAATTCTTCTTGGGGCATAGGTCCAATTTATTCACCAAACATAAATTTAAATCAATTTAATCATGTTGCATTGGTCAGAAATGGTTCAAATATTGATTGTTATTTAAATGGTGTTAGTTTCTATCATCTTGTATCTAGTTTACCTTTTGTTAATACAAACATAGGTACGGGTTTTCCCGTTACTGTTGGTGTTTTTGATGTTAATGGTAATGTCTATCTTGATGAGTTTAGAGTGACAAGGGGATTGGCAAGGTGGACAGCTGATTTTGTTCCTCCTGTAGTGCAAGGAATGATTGATTCCTCTAATATAAGATTTATGGTAACAACAGATTTACAGCACTATAAAGTATTTAATTTTTCAACTAATTCGTGGGAGGATATTGAAAATTTTGATGAGTTAAAAACAGTTGGAATTAGTTATGATAAGATGTCAAGTATTCAACGAGATAAATGGGATGAATTAACTGTAGGTAATTTTAAGGGGATTGGATTCGCTTTTCTGCTCGGAGAAGAACTTTATGAATCTACAGCAGCAATAGATAGTTTATCCATGCAGGTAGATATGAAAGGTTCGTGGGACAAAGCAATACATGGCACAGATTATATTTACGGATATCCTAGGAATAATCTGTTGAGGGTTACATTGAAAACCGACGGTGATTACAAGATAAATTATAGTGAAGGACAAAAGATGATTTAAATTATTAGGAGATTATAGTGAATAGAGCAAGAGAACCATGCAGACGTGAGAACGTCTATTTTTTTTATGTTTAAAATCAGAAATCAAATTGAATGTATACCAATAAGAAAACAATTTTAGGAGTGGTTATTTTGAATTTTAATGAGTTATGGATATCAATATGTAAGGCGTTTCATGGACTGTTAGACGCATGGGTGATCAAAGCAATGATCGCTTTTGTGGTACCGATTTTAACCGGCATTCACGGCAGCGCTTTAACTGCGTTTGTTACATTAGTATTTATTGATTTACTAACGAGATGGATCGCAATCTGTTACGAGCACTTGTCTGAAAATGCGCAATCAACCGATTTATTTAGCTGTATAACAGATATACCAAAAGCAATTCGTGAAGGGTATATTAACAGCAATGCGATGAAACATCGTTTTACTGGGAAAATCTTAGTATACGTAATCTTAACAATTGTTGCAGTCAAGGCAGACGAATTAATTGTTATATCATCTGAAAGCCCTGTTCTGCTAAAAGCTACATGGGTGTACTTAGCTATCACCGAAGCAATAAGTATTCTTGAGAATCTTCGTGATGCAGGGATAGAGCAGGCAAATGATTTACTTAATTTCTTACGTGACAAAGCAAGTCTTACTTTAAATAAATTTAAAAACAGATAGGAGAGTCGTAAAATGAAAATTTGTATTAATGCAGGGCATTGCCCTGGTCTAGATAGTGGTGCAGTAGGAACATTTCTACAGGAGGCAGATGTAGTAAAAAACATTGCAGAGATCGTATGTAGCGACTTAGAAGCGGTTGGCTATGAAGTTTTATTCGTACAAGAAAATGAGCTTGCAGATATCACGAATGCCAGCAATTCATTTGGTGCTGATCTGTTTGTATCAATTCATTGTAATGCAGCAGCAAATTTATCAGCACAGGGGACAGAAACGTTTTGTTATAGGTCAGGCAGTGAAGGTGAATCCTTAGCTTCTTATATTCAAAATCAAGTTGTAAATTCACTGGGTACTGTCGATCGCGGGGTCAAATACTCGCAAGGGTTATATGTTTTAAAACATACAGACTGCCCAGCTGTGTTAGTTGAAACTGCATTTATCAGTAACTATGACGATGAACAATTGCTTGCGAATAGACAAGCTGATTTTGCGCATGCAATTGCAAGAGGCGTGACCGATTATTTTGCATAAAAAACCTTAGCAAATAAAAATTTTTGTACGGAGGCTAAATTAATGGAGGTGTCAAAAATTGATAAAAAAATTATTATTATTGGTATCTGCAGTATTCTTATTATTAGCTTCGGAATATGGTACCTGTTCGGCCCAAGAACCGATGTATCAGATGTCCGAAACGGAGTTGACAGAGTTGCAAGGAGTCTTCAGTCAGCTAAAGAGCAACAACAACGAGCTGCAGAATCAATTGAAACAATCAAAAGAGGACTTGAAAGCGGCGCAAAGTCAGTTGATCATATCGAAGACGGAGTTGACAACGCTAAAAAATCAGTTGATTCAGCTGCAGATCGAATCGACGAAAGCGAAAAGCTCACTGGATCAAGCGAACAACTCATTGAACGAGGCGAATCAATCCTTGCAGCAATTCGCCAAAGAGGAAAAAAGTAAAATTATAAAATTAACGTGGCAACGAAATTTATTTGCGATTGCTGCAATATATGGAATATTGAATTGATAAAAAATCCGGCATCGGTACAGTAAAATGTATCGATGCCGGATTTTTTTTATTTTAGGTGTTTAAAAATCGAAGTTAAAAGAATGTATATAGGTGAAAGCTGATATACAGGACAAAACAAATTGAAAATAAGAGGTTCGGTAGTTATGTTGGTTTTCAAAATAAATTATTTATGGAGGAATGTAAAATGGCAACAGTAGGACAACAATTATTAGCACCGGAAGAAGGTTGGAAAAGAGTTGAGGAGACAAATTCTAATATAATTTATAATGGATCAGGATGGGTTTCTCCAGCGAAAGCCGAGGTTGGAATTTATTCTGGTGGCACAATGAAGGAGAGCAAAGTAACTGGCGATAGCGCACAGTTTAACTTTCGGGGAACTAAGTTACGAATGATTGGGGATAGATATCAAGACAAGTCATCATCTATTTTAGTTTATATTGATAATCTTCAAGCTGGAGTAATAGATCAATATATTTCTAAAAGTGAAGTTACCCAAAGTTTAGATTTTGAAGTTAAAGAATTAGAAGATAAAGAACATAGTGTGAAAATAGTGAATGATGGGACAGGATATTTTGCTATAGATGCAATCGACATTGATGAAACTGGCGAACTTTTACCATATAATCCAGATGATAAATCAGATCAAGTATTATTGAGAGTAACGATGCTTGATTCAAGCGAACGAGAGTACCGTTTAGCTATCAAAGAAGTAGAAGAGTTTGTTAATTGGTATAAACGAACACTTGGAACAGGAGACTCATGTTATGAATTAAGTGATATTGTCGATAACAGTAAAGAATATTTAGCTTTCGAAAAAATCATTAGTTTTAAAGTAATACCATTGAACAATTAATTATTAAATATTAAATATTGGGGGTAGTAATTATGTATAAATTAGACGAATATACAGTATCTTTATTACATTTTAATGAGGATTTTAAGGATGAAACGGGGAAGGTTTGGACGGCTAATGGGAGTCCGGTAATATCAGCGGATCAAAGTAAGTTTGGTGGGAAAAGTTTATATTTGGATGGGAGTAGCTATTTGACAACTCCGTATTCCGATCATTTTAATTTTGGCACCGACGATTTTACTATTGATTGGTGGGAATATAGAAAGGGTACTTCAAGTGCTAATCAAGTAATTCTTGGGAGTAGTAATACTAATGGGGTTCTTAAGCGTGTTTTTTCTATTGGGCATAGTGGCGATATTACAAGTCATGGTGATGTAACATGGTGGATGTCATCTAATGGGACAACATGGGATATAGCATCAGGTAGACCAATGGGAAGTGCTATTTTTGGTGCATGGACACATTATGCATTGGTTCGTCATTCTGGAACTTTTTATGCTTTTCAAAATGGTATTTTAAAAGATAGTTTAAATAATTCATCAACAGTATTCAGTTCTGATGAGACTATAAATATTGGTTTATATAAAGCAGCGCAATTTTTCAATGGCTATATTGATGAGCTTCGTATTTCAAAAGGAATTGCTCGTTGGACAGAAAATTTTGATCCAGAACCAGTTAAAAAGAATTGTTTATTGCGTATTACAATGAATGATTCCAGTGAACGTGAGTACGAATTAAGTATTTCTGAGGTAGAAGCCTTTATTACTTGGTGTAATCGTACTGTTGATACGGGAGACGCATATTATGTATTCGATAAAACGGTTGGTTTGCAAAACAGTAAAGAATATTTGTTCTTCGAAAAGATCATTAGTTTCGAGGTAATTGAAATCTCATAATTAAAAAGACGGAATCTAGGTACAATCTCGTACTTAGATTCCGCTTTTTTGTCTAAACTTTAAGTAAAAAACTAATCAATCAAACAACTAACTGACAGCCTGTTGACAGCCTATAAAATTTTTTATTTTTAGATATGACTAGTTATACATAGTAAAAATCTTATTTTTATAAGAAAAACACTATAAAGCAGGCTGCCAAAGGGCTTGAAAAACTCCTAAAATAACTCGAAATCAATTGTACCGCAAGGTACCGAGGGTTCGAATCCCTCCCTCTCTGCCATTAGTAATCACAAGGCCTCGCGTGGCTTTTTTTGTTGCTGCTAGTTAACGTCCTTTAGAGGACGTTTTTTTTTTATGCCCTTCTGCGAATTGTAGCAATTAATCTTAAAAGTAGATAAAAATTTAAATGCCTGCTTTTAAATCAATAGATAAGAAAAATAAAATCACATATCTAAAATAAATTTAATTTTTGTGTTTAAAAATTGTTCCTAAAAGAATGTATATAAGTGAAAGCCGATATACAAGATAAAAAATTTGAACGTAAGAGGTCTTTGGCTATATTGGTTAAGATAAAATTTTAGGGGGATTTTTACATGAGTAGAACAGTAAATGTGAATGAGGAATTTGTAGTTGTTTCAGAAGGGAAAAAAGACATTGGCAAATTTGCGGTATTAGGGAATGATGGTAAATTTGATCCAAGTGTCGTTCCAGAGATTGAGAATTTACAAGAACAAATTACAAAGGAAGTTACAGAAAGAACGAAAGCAGATAAAGAGCTTCAAAAACAGATCGAGGCAGAAGCAGCGGCTCGTACAGACGCTGATACTAAACTGCAAGACAATATTGATATGGAAACAAAAGAAAGAAAAGAAGCCGATAAAAATTTAGAGGACAAGCTTAATGCGGAAATCACTGATCGTATCAACGAAAATAGAAAGTTACAGGAAGCTATTGACGTTGAAGCGAATGCAAGGAGCTCAGCAGATAAAGATCTTCAAGATCAAATTTCTAAAGAAGTTGTAGCAAGAACCACCGGGGATTCAGAATTACAATTGAAATTGGATGAGGAGTCTAAAACGAGAGGAATAGCAGAGCAGCAGTTACAAGATCAAATTAATAAAGAGGTTACAGATCGCAGTAATGCAGATGAAAAAATACAAGAAGATCTCCAGGCAGAAGTTAGTGCCAGAGTTAAAACAGATGAAAATTTACAAGAGCAAATTAATACTTTATCTCAGATGGGGAGTGTAACTGGTAGTCTAACTGATCATGGCTGGACTAAGTTGCCAAATGGTTTGATTTTTCAATGGGGTAAAGGTGGAACTGAGGAGTGGACGACAATCAATTTTCCTGTTCCTTTTCCGAATAAATGCGTTAGCGTCGAAGTTAATACAATTGCGTCGGGGAAATCATCGAGTGGGTTAGATTATGTTTATAATGTATCAAATGTTAGTTTTTCTGCGTTAAGTTGGAAAAATCAAGAGTATTATTGGTTTGCTGTTGGATTCTAAGCAGAAGCTAATCAGATGTCATTATATGTACAGATAGTGAAGAAATAATACTTTTAAGGGGTGGAGAGAAATCTTCACTCTTTTTATTTCTTATGTGTTTAAAAATAGCAGTTAAAAGAATGTATATAAGTAAGAACTAAAAATCAAGGAGTGATTATTTTGAACTTTAATGAAGTATGGATATCGATATGTAAAGCGATTCAAGGATTGCTGGATGTATGGGTGATCAAAGCAATGATTGCTTTTGTAGTACCGATTTTAACCGGTATTCACGGCAGCGCTTTAACTGCGTTTGTTACATTAGTATTTATTGATTTGCTAACAAGATGGATCGCAATCTGTTACGAGCACTTATCTGAAAATGCGCAATCAACCGATTTATTTAGCTGTATAACAGATATACCAAAAGCAATTCGTGAAGGGTATATTAACAGTAATGCTATGAAGCATCGTTTTACTGGGAAAATCTTAGTATACGTAATCTTAACAATTGTCGCAGTCAAGGCAGATGAATTAATCGTTGTTTCAGATGAAAACCCTGTCTTGTTAAAAGCTACATGGGTGTACTTAGCTATCACCGAAGCAATCAGTATCCTTGAGAATCTTCGTGATGCAGGGATAGAACAGGCAAATGATTTACTTAATTTCTTACGTGACAAAGCAAGTCTTACTTTAAATAAATTTAAAAACAGATAGGAGTGTTGAAAATGAAAATTTGTATTAATGCAGGGCATTACCCTGGTCTAGATAGCGGCGCAGTAGGAACCTTTCTGCAGGAGGCAGACGTAGTGAAAAATATAGGAGAAATCGTATGTAGGGACCTAGAAGCAGTTGGTTATGAAGTTTTATTCGTACAAGAAAATGAGCTTGCAGATATCACGAGTGCCAGCAATTCATTTGGTGCCGATCTGTTTGTATCAATTCACTGTAATGCGGCAACGAATAAAACTGCAAAAGGAACAGAAACGTTTTGTTATAGACAAGGCAGTGAAGGTGAATCCTTAGCTTCTTACATTCAAAATCAAATTGTAAATTCACTTGGTACTGTCGATCGCGGAGTCAAATACTCGCAGGGTTTATATGTTTTAAAACATACAGAATGTCCAGCTGTGTTAGTTGAAACTGCATTTATCAGTAACTATGACGATGAACAATTGCTTGCGAATAGACAAGCTGATTTTGCGCATGCAATAGCAAGAGGCGTGACCGATTATTTTGCATAGGGAATTCTAACGAATCAGAATTTTTTAACGGAGGTTAAATTTATGGAGGTGTTGAAAATTGATAAAAAAACTATTGCTATTGGTATTGGCAGTATTCTTATTGTCAATCTCGGAATATGGTACTTGTTCGGCCCAAGAACAGATGTATCAGATGTCGGAAGCGGAATTGACAGAATTGCAGGAGATCTTCAGTCAGCTAAAGAGCAACAACAACGAGCTGCAGAATCAATTGGAGCAATCGAAAGAGGACTTGAAAGCAGCACAAAATCAGTTGATAATATCGAACACGGAGTTGACAGCGCTAAAGAATCAGTTGATTCAGCTGCAGATCGAATCGACGAAAGCGAAAAGATCACTGGATCAAGCGAACAACTCATTGAACGAGGCGAATCAATCCTTGCAACAATCCGCCAAAGAGGAAAAAAGTAAAATTACAAAATTAACGTGGCAACGAAATTTATTTGCGATTGCTGCAATATATGGAATATTGAAATGATAAAAAATCCGGCATTGGTACAGTAAAATGTATCGATGCCGGATTTTTTTATTTTAGGTGTTTAAAAATCGGAGTTAAAAGAATGTATATAGGTGAAAGTCGATATACAGGACAGGCAAAATTGAAGATAAGAGGTTCGGTAGTTATGTTGACTTTCAATATAAAATAAAAGGAGTTTGGTAAAAATGGGAGTTCCTGAAACAACGGGAGTACTGCGTAATTCAATTGATGAAATGCAGGTAGGAGATTATATAAAATGTTCAGTGCAACAAGAAGATGGTAAAATAGATTATAAAGTTGGATCGGAAGCTGATGAGTTAGACGAAATTGATGTTAATACTCCACCGACATCAGCGAATGGAGTATTTTATTTTCTAAAAGTTGATGGGAATAGATTGTTAGCGGATAGAAGAATTGTACAGCGTATCAGTTATTCCGATCTCGATACAATGGGATTAGTTAAAGGAGGCACAATGAGATGCCCAACTCAAGAGGAATTTGCAAAATATATAACCAATAGCACACTTGATGGAAAAATAAGCAAGCAAAGCACGAGTGTTTGGCATGGAACTATTGAACCTATTAGTGAGTATTGTGATTGGAAGAGTCCAAATTTCCATTGGAAATATCCTGAGATATTATCAGATGATATTTCGTCAGGGCAAATTAGTAGCGATGGTATAACTTTTAAGGCTTCTGATAATGTATGTATAACTGTATGTAATATGAGTGGGGCAAAATACAGTGATATTGCCCATCAAATGAGATGGCATTACTCAGCAGGAGATAGTAGGAGTATGTATATTCCGGTATATTATGATAAAAATTTTACGCATTTAGATAATAAACCCGATAAAGGCTATACTGATACGATGTCTGCTGTTACCTTTAGGCCATTGTTGGAGATTAATTCTGATACATCGGTAATATCCCCAACAAACTTAACTGCCACAGCAGGCGATTCACAAATCGTTTTGACATGGATCGCTGTTGACGGAGCAACCAGTTATATCGTAAAACGTTCTACGACATTGGGTGGAACATATGAAACGATTGCCACTGGTGTCGCTGATACCAGCTATACAGATATTAATGTGACGAATGGAACTACATATTATTATGTGGTGGTTTCAGTAACTGCCGATAGAGAAAGTGACAATTCAAATGAAGCTTCTGCTACACCAGTTGCGATGCCTGTAGATGATAGCAAAGTATTATTACGTATTACAATGAACGATTCCAGTGAACGAGAATACAAAGTAATACAAACCGAATCGAATAACTTCATAGAATGGATTAATAGCACTGGCAGAATCGGTGATAACTGTTACAAATTTGCAGATGTTATTGATGAAAGTACGGAGTACTTGATTTTTGAAAAGATCATTAGTTTTAAGGTGATTGAAGTTTAATAAGTAATTGAGCAGCGGCAACTAGGTACAACATTGTGCTTGGTTGTCGCTGTTTTTCATTAATAAAATTCTTTATTAAAACTAACCAATCAAACGACTAAGTGATAGCATATAATTTTTTTATTTTCAGATATGACTAGTTATGCATAGCAAGGATCCTTGTTTTAAAGCTTCGTATTATGAAGCAAGATGCCAGAAGGGGCAGAAAAGCCCTATTCTAAATCGAAATCAATTATATTTCGGTTTTTATTCGCATAAGGCTTTATCTGTTTGATGTAGAGCTTTTTATGTGTAGAGATGTATTCTTATTCATAATAGGATAACTAGTGATGGCGATATGATAAATATATCAAAATTTCTCATTAACAAAATTTCGTGATATTACGTGAAAGCCTGCTAATAATGATCCGGTCAGGTTTCCTATAAGATCAAGATCTGTATCTAGTAAACTAGGTTGGCTTGGTGGGGAGGGATGCGAGAAAGTGTCAGTGAGAAATTCGGAAATTTCATAGATGGCGCCTAAGCTTAAACCAAGGCAGATGACGAGAATGAATTTAATTTTTTTGTCTATTAGATTTGCTTGCAGTTGCATTACTAGAATGTATGTAAATAAAGAAAAGGAATATGAACCGAAAATGTGTAGCGCTTTATCAAAAATAAAAGAGGACGAATAAAGATCAAGAAATATACCGAAATATGCATCAAAAAAAATTGACAGTACCATAAGTACACGGATGTAAGTGTTCATTTTAAACTGGTATTTGAGTTCTAAAAGGGTATAGATTATCCAAAGTGAAGTAGTTATCACGACGCTTCGCAGATGGTCATAACGATTTATATGGACTAATCCAATCATAATCATAATTTGTACGATTAGAAAAACTAAGGTGATTGTGTATAACGATTTATTAGATTTAAGCACAGTTATCCCCCTAATTCGTTGATCGTATGAACATAGATCTATAAGAAATGTTCGTAAATGCATACGGTTACCAGTTTGTTCACTCCGTGTCGAAAATATACATTTTACTTTATTTATAGATTTAGATGAATGTATGTTGTGTGGTCAGATGAACCGTAACATTGGCATAAAAATGAATATTTTAATTAGTGCATTAAAGGATGGCTTAAGATTAAATTTACATGGATGATACAAGCGTGGTTAGCTCAAATATAGTCTGATTAGAATTATGATTTTAATCAACAAGTTTAATTGTATATGGGATCGTTTTGAATCGTAAATCAGTGAAAGAGCTTATCTCATTTTGAGATAAGCTCTTTCTTAGTTCACGGTTCTTTTGCAATTTTTACGAAGGGGGGGTTGACGATGCGGATATAGTCGTCTAGTTTCATGAAAATTGATTTTGTGAGTTCGCCGGCGTTGAAAACGATTTCTTCATTTTGTTTGACGAGAGGGTCAACGATAAGCGGGAGGTTTTCTTGAAAAGAAAAGGGCGGAATGGCGCCTATTTCACATTCTGTAATTTCTTTTGCGTTTTCTTTTGGCGCGAAGATGACTTTGGGGGCATTGGTATATGTTTTTAAAGCGTCTAAATCCAGCATTTTATCACCGGGAACGATGGCTAGATAATATTGCTTTTCTTTTTTACTCATTTTTGCCATGATAACAATGGCTTTCATTGCTTGACTTGGCTTGTTACCGCGAATTTTAGCGATTTGCTCACTGCGTCCTTCTGCTTCATGGCTGCAAAGACGATAGGTGCAGTGATGTTCTTCTAAAAGTGCAATTAGTTTTTCATGAATGGTCATAGCTATGCTCCTTTTGTTAGGTTGATAAGAATATTTTATTTCCTTCTTGGCGTATATGCAAGGCAGACAATATTTTTGTATAATAAAAAGGAATACAGTTATGCGATGCGTGTGTTATTTTAATAGGATTATATTTAATTCAGGAGATTTGGGGCGTTAGTTATGAAAAAGGACAAAGTAATGCGGTGTTTATTGGGCTTGATTTTAGTTGGTATTGCCGTGTTTGTTAGTATGTCATATATTAAGAGTTTTCATGGGGAACATGCACTGCCTGGAGCAAGTGTGGAATTAAAGACGCGAGAAGATGCCACGAAAGAGGAAAAGAAGGCAGAAAAGATAGAGATTAAATATTATGTGACTGAACATGATACTTTGGAGAAGATTAGTTATCGAATGTATGGAACGGGATCATATGCAGAGAAAATTGCGCAATATAACGAAATCAGTGATGTGAATAGAATCAATTCTGGGGATGTTTTATTTATTCCAATAGAAGAATAGGTACAATCGTAGTAAGGTTTAGAGAGTATGGAGTGTCATAAAAACATCAAGAAATTTTTGCCCGGCAACGGAGAGCGGTTGATTGCGTTTCCAAATCAGTGCGGCATTGAGTTTAACGATGGGATCAACGATCGTACAAAAGGTGATATTGGGGGTAGGAATCATGCCGATGGCTGAGGTTGGTACAACGGCAATGCCAACGCCGGCGTCGGCCCAAGCAAGAATTGGCATGATATCATCTGCTTGGCAAAGATAGTTTGGAACAAAGCCGATTTGCTGACAGTGTTCGGTCAAAATTGTTTCATATTTTCGATGGATCATGAGTGGCTTTTCAGACAGATCCTTTAAAGACAGATAATTTGTTTTTGGAAAGCTGTCCAGCATATTTGTATGTAAAGCAGCAACTAGAGGCTCTTTTGGCAGTCGGATCATATTAAAATTTTCATTGTCAAAGGAAAAACGAACAAGGCCAATTTCAACGATACCTGCGTTGATTAATTCGATAATGCGTATGGATTCGCCGTCCCAGAGTTCAAATTTTAGGTTTGGATATTGTTGGTGGAAAATATTGGCGACTCTTGGGAGAATTGTCACGCCGCAAGATGAGGCCGTACCAATCGAAAGTGTGCCGTGATTTCCGTCTTCCAGATATTTAACTTCAGTTATGGCGGTGTCCATCAGTTTTAGCATTTGTTCGGCTCTGTTACGGAAAAGTTTTCCCGCTTTTGTCAGCTCGATTTTACGTGGTCCACGTTTAAAAAGCTTGCAGCCTAGTTCTTCCTCTAATTGTTTGATGCTGCGGCTTAAGGGCGGCTGTGCCATATGGAGTTTTTGGGCAGCGCTAAGTATACTGCCTTCTTGTACGATGGTTAGAAAATAGGTGAGTTCTCGCGTATTGATCATAGAAAAAATCCTTTCTAAGCGATAAAACTATACTTTAAAAGTATAAAAGAAGTATTTATTAAGTATTATTAGTATAGCATGGGATCGTGTATAATTAAAATACATAAAGATGTTCTTCGTCAAGGAGTTTGAGGGAGAGCTACTTGTGTATTTTTTTTTTATTGGAGGCAGGAAAAGTTGGAAAAGAAGTTACGATCTTTTGTGTATGCAGACAAAAGTAAGTGTATAGGCTGCAGGGCCTGTGAAGTGGCATGTTCTTCTGTGCATTCTGGTAAAGCAGGGCAAACGTTAGGGAATGTACAGGGTGAAGTTATGCCGCGGCTTTTTTTTGTTCGAACGGAAAAAGAAGCGATGCCCGTGCAATGTCATCACTGTGAATCGGCACCATGTCTAAAGAGTTGTGCCGGTGGCGCCATCCATATTTTTGAGCAGAAAGTGGTTGTTGATGAAGCATTGTGCAGTGGCTGTAAAAGTTGTGTAGTTGCTTGTCCTTTTGGTGTGATTGAAATTTTACAAGCGAAGAATAAACATGGATTTGCCGGAAAGTGCGATTTGTGTTACCAGCGTGAAGCAGGTCCGGCATGTGTAGAAGTTTGTTCGGCACAGGCTTTACGGCTAGTGGACCCGATTGCAGACGCAAGACAAAAAAGAGCTTTCGCCGCGCAAAGCTTAACAGTGTTAAGTCAAGGTTTAGAAGGATAGGGGGATTTCTATCATGGGAAAGCAAGCAGAAATAAATATAGATCCGGTGCTTTGTACGGGGTGCCAGCGTTGCAGTGCTGTTTGTCCAACGGCTGCAATCGAAGGGGATGCGGGGGTAAGTCAAAAGATCGATCAGCAAAAATGTGTTCGTTGCGGGCAATGTGTGCAGATTTGCAGTGCATATGCTTCTAATTTTGAGCATAGTGCAGATGCGATTGCGGAGATGAAAAAGATGCGTGGTTTACCTGCAAACTATCATGGTCCTGTATTTGCCGCACATTATACAGGTGTTTATACAAAAGTGAAACAAACTTTAGCGCAAAAAGATCGTTATAAAATGGTACAATGTGCGCCGGCAGTGCGTGTGTCACTCGCAGAAGAATTTGGAATGGAATTTGGGGCGTTGACTCCGGGTAAAATGGCTGCTGCACTGCGTTTGGTTGGATTTGATCAGGTGTATGATACGAATTTTAGTGCCGATTTAACCATTATGGAGGAAGCGGAAGAACTTTTAGATCGTGTGCAAAATGGCGGTGTATTGCCGATGTTTACGTCGTGTTGCCCTGCCTGGGTACGCTTTGTAGAAACAAAATATCCGGAGCTTATTCCTCATTTGTCCAGTTGTAAGTCACCGATGCAGATGGCTGGTACGATGTTTAAAACATATGGTGCAAAAAAGCTGGGGATGGATGCGTCGCGTATTTATAGTGTTGCTATTATGCCTTGTACTTGTAAAGAGCAGGAGGCAGAGCGAAAAGAAATGGCAGACAGCGGATATCAAGATGTGGATGCGGTGCTGACTACAGCGGAATTGGCTTATTTGATCAAAGAGGCTGGCATTGATTTTAACACTTTGGCGGAGGAAGCGTTTGATCTGCCGCTCGGATTTTATTCGGGTGCAGGTACTTTGTTTGGTGTTACCGGTGGTGTTATGGAGGCTGCTTTACGGACTGCGTATGAACGGTTGATGAAGAAAAAATTGACAGACGATAAAATGCAGGGGCTGCGTGAAGGCGGCAGTAAACAAAGTGTTGAACTGAATCTGAACGGTCTGCAGTTGAAAACTTGGCGCGTTGCCGGTTTAAAAGATGTTGAGCCGATGCTAGAACAGGTAAAACAGGGGAAGGCTGATTTTCAATTCATGGAAGTGATGACTTGTCCGGCAGGGTGTATTAGTGGTGGCGGACAGCCGAAATTATATTTAGGCAATAGAGTACAGGAGGCGTATGACAAACGTCGGGCTGGTTTGTATCAGCATGATCAAGCGTTAGAAGTGCATACTTCTCATGAAAATCCACAGATACAGCTCCTTTACCGAGAATTTTTAGGAGAGCCATTAGGGCATGTGTCGCATAAGCTTTTGCATACGAGTTATCAAGCGATGCCAAAGCAAGTTGGTTGCACTGGCAATGATGAAAAACGCTAGGTAAAGAGAATCGTTTGAAATAAAATCGTGTAGCGGAGTTACATGGTAAATTTATTACATATACGGAAGGAAGAGAGAGATGAATGATTTTGTAATCGCGGATCCGGGAAAATGTATTGGCTGTCAAACTTGTGAAATAGCTTGCGTGTTGGCGCATCAAGAGAGGCCGGATTTGGATGCTTTGACACCGGAAAATTTTGCTGCGCGTCTGACTGTCGTAAAAACAGCGAATATTACAGCACCTATTCAGTGCCGCCAATGTGAGGATGCACCTTGTGCGAAAGCTTGTGTGAAGGGTGCTTTGGTACAGGGCGCACATTCCGTAGAGATCAAGGAAGAAGAATGTATTGGTTGTAAAGCATGTATGCTTGCTTGTCCTTATGGTGCAATTGAGATCAGAGTGAATAAAGAAACGAATAAGCTCAGTGTTGTTAAATGTGATTTGTGTAAGGGAAATGAAAATGGCCCGGCATGTATTGGGGTTTGCCCGACGAAAGCGTTGAAACAAATCAAGCACGACAATTTTTCTAAGCAGATCATGCGTAAACGTAAATATGCAGCTGGATTTATGCAAGGATGAAAGGAGTAGAAGGATAAAATGATGAAAAAAGTAAAAACAATCTGTCCGTATTGTGCAAGTGGTTGTGAAATTCTTTTTACGGTGGAACATGGTGAAATTGTTTGTGCAGAACCTGGTCAGGGGCGCAATAATCAAGGAGAATTGTGTTTAAAAGGTTACTATGGTTGGGATTTCTTAAAAAATAATAAACGTATGACTTCTAGGTTAACAAAACCAATGATTCGTCGTACACGGGAATCTGAACTTGAGGAAGTGTCTTGGGAAGAGGCGATCTCTTTTGCTGCGACGCGATTACAAGAAGTGAAGAAAGAATATGGACCGGATGCAATTATGTGTACGGGTGCAGCCAGGGGGCCAGGGAATGAAGCAAATTATGTCATGCAGAAGTTTGCCAGAGCTGTAATTGGTACAAATAATATCGATCATTGTGCACGTGTTTGTCATGGTTCTTCTGTTGCGGGGTTAGAGCTTGCTTTAGGGAATGGGGCAATGTCAAATTCAATTCCGGAAATTGAAGATACGAAATGCGTTTTTGTGTTTGGTTATAATCCTGCAGTTTCGCATCCGATTGTTGCGCGGCGTATTCTTAAGGCAAAAGAAAAGGGTGCTAAAATTATCACGGCTGATCCGCGTTTCAACGAGCAGGCAAAAATTTCTGATTTATGGCTGCCACTGAAAAATGGTACGAATATGATTTTGGTAAATGCATTGGCGTACGTTTTGCTTACAGAAAATCTCTATAATAAAGACTATGTGGAAAAGTATACAGAAGGTTTTGATACATACAAAAAAATCGTAATGGATTACAGTCCGGAAAGTGTAGAGGAAGCTGTTGGTATACCGGCAAAAGAAATTCGTGCGGCGGCGCGGATGTATGCAGCTGCACCGAGTGCTACGATTCTTTGGGGGATGGGCGTTACGCAATTTGGTCAGGCGGTTGATGTTGTCGAAGGATTGGCATCGCTGGCACTTTTGACAGGAAACCTCGGTCGTCCAAATGTTGGTGTTGGCCCTGTTCGCGGACAGAATAATGTACAAGGATCTTGTGATATGGGTGCCCTGCCAAACGTATTCCCGGGTTATCAATCTGTGGAAGATGAAGCGTATCGGAAAAAATTTGAGAAGGCATGGGGCGTGAAACTGCCGAAAAAACGGGGCGTCTGCTTGACGGAGGTGCCGCATTTAGCCAGAGAAGGAAAAATAAAAGCGTATTACATTTTCGGTGAGGATCCAGTGCAGAGTGATCCGGATGCCAATGGAATACGGGCGGCTCTGGAAAAAATGGATTTCGTCATTGTACAGGATATTTTTATGAATAAAACGGCATTATATGCGGATGTGATTTTGCCGGCGACTTCCTGGGGAGAACATGAAGGCGTTTATTCAGCGGCTGATCGTGGTTTTCAAAAGTTTAATAAAGCGATAGAACCTAAAGGGGATGTAAAGCCGGATTGGGAAATTATTTCGCTTATGGCCACAGCGATGGGATATCCGATGCAATACAAGAATACGGAAGAAATCTGGGATGAACTTCGTAGCCTTTGTCCGCTCTATGCCGGTGTATCTTATAAAAAACTGGATACGCTTGGCTGCATACAATGGCCTTGTGTGGATGAAGCAGATACAGGAACACCTTATTTGTATGAGGGAAATATATTTACGCGTCCAAACGGTAAGGGACTTTTGTTTGCGGCACCGTATCGTAAACCGAAAGAAATGCCGGATGCGTCCTATCCATTCGTTCTTTCGACAGTGCGTGAAGTCGGACATTATTCTGTGCGTACGATGACGGGAAATTGTAATGCACTTAGAATTTTATCGGACGAACCGGGCTATATTCAGGTAAATGATCAAGACATAGCACGTCTCAACATCAAAGATCAGGAACTGGTGTGGGTTGTTTCTCGTCGTGGGAAGGTAATTGCCAGAGTTTTATCAACCGAGCGTGTGAATCGTGGGGCCGTTTATATGACCTATCATTGGTGGATCGGTGCTTGTAATGATTTAACGATTGAACATTTGGATCCGATTTCTAAGACGCCGGAGCTAAAATATTGTTCAGTGAATATTGAAGCGATCGAAGATCAAGAATGGGCAGAAAACTATGTAGTGAATGAATATAGTACGTTGAAGAAAAAAATGGGCTGTTAAACTGGATTTTGCTATACCGTGGATTCTTGTATATCTCTGTAGCTTTGTACGTTTGATAAAAATGGCAGGAGAGCATTGCTAATTTGTAATTAGGGTGTTATAATCTTCTAATCTTATCTAGATAAAGGATAACGTACTTAAGGGGAAACGTAGTATATGCAGAGTAATATAGGTCCTAGTAAACAATCGATCGTAAAGATGAGCTGGCCGATTTTCGTTGAAATCTTTTTACAGATGCTCGTCGGCAATGTCGATCAATTTATGATCAGCCAATATTCACAAGTTTCGGTTGCGGCAGTTGGCAACGGCAATCAGATTATGAATATTATCATTATTTTACTTACAGTGATGAGTACAGCGACAACGATCTTGATTGCGCAGTACTTAGGGGCAAAAAACAAGGAAAAGATATCGGAAGTATGTACGGTTTCGCTATTGTTTAATGGTTTATTTGGATTTGTTTCAAGTGCTCTTTTGATTTTATTTCACCGTCAGCTGTTTCATTGGCTGCAGGTACCGGATGAAATTATGGAGGAAACGAGTATCTTTTTTACCATTATGGCAAGTGGGATTACAGTACAAGGTTTGTATTTTTCGTTTGTTGCTTGTTTTAGAGGTCATTCATGGATCAAAGCAACCATGGTCATTTCAAGTTTGATGAATCTGATGAATATTTTTGGTAACTGGCTTTTGATTTATGGCTTTTGGAAGGTGCCGGCAATGGGCGTTGCCGGTGTGGCAATTTCAACAACGGTAAGTAAGGTCATTGGCTTGATCTTGATTTATTATATCTTCAAGCGCTATTTAAAGGTGAATCTTTCTATGAAATATTTAAAACCGTTTCCTTGGGAATCGCTAAAACGTATTTTATATATTAGCATTCCGTCCGGCGGGGAAACGCTGTCATATCAGTTATCACAGACGACGATTATGAAAATGGTAAATGCGTTTGGGTTAGTTGTAATCAATACAAAAGTATATGTATATATTGTTGCAACCTTTGCGTATATTTACGCGTTGGCGATATCCTCGGCATTGCAGATTGTGGTTGGGTATCTGATCGGTGGTAATCAATTTGAAGAGGTCAGTAAAAAAGTTTGGTATACGATGCGAATTTCTTTAATGGCATGCACGGGACTGACAGTGGTGCTTTATCTGTGTAGCGATTATGTTTTAGGGATTTTTACGACAGATCCGGAAGTTCTAAAACTCGGTAAGACGATTTTATTTATTGAAATATTTTTGGAAATTGGACGGGCGATTAATATCGTCATGGTGCGTGCTTTGCAGGCAGCCGGTGATATTAAGACCCCCGTGACTGTCGGGATTATCTGTATGTGGAGTATTGCAGTGGGACTTTCTTATCTGCTCGGTATTGTCATGAATTGGGGCATTGTTGGCATATGGATTGGTATGGCGGCAGATGAATGTGTCAGAGCGGTTATTTTCATTTATCGTTGGCGCAGTAATACTTGGCGAAATAAAAAGCTGATTGAAACGACTTAGCGAGGGCTAGGTATGAAAACGACGAAGCTGGTACTAGAAATCATTTTCTAGTACCAGCTTTTGTTTTACCTTTTGGTGTACGTTTATTTTAGTTCGTGTACGATATAATCGATTGTACGCATTTGAAGTTTTAGACGAGGTTCTACGGAGTGGGTGTCCAGCCATTCTTTACTGCTATGTCCACCTGCACCGACCGGACCCATTCCATCCACGGTTGGGATACCAAGTGCGGCGGTTAAATTGCCGTCGGAGCCGCCGCCGGTTTCTACCCAGTTAAAGTCAAGATTTAATTCTTTCCCGAATTTTGATATGGTATCGCAAAGTGCCAAGGTTTCGTTGCTTGGCAGCATGACAGGGCGGCTGATTTCTCGTTCGTACGTAATTTTCGCACCACCTGCGGTAAAGGAGTTTTTTGCAAGATCTTGTATGGCTGTTTCAATACGGTCCGCTTCTGCCGGTGTTTTAAAACGAATGTCGACTTCGGCTGTTGCTTGATCAGGGACAACGTTGACGGCAGTTCCGCCATGGATTATACCTACATTAACTGAAGTGCCTACGGCGTAATTGCTTAATTGATTTAATTGGATGATCCAGTGTGCAAGTTCATTGATTGCACTTGATCCTTCCTGCGGATTGACACCCGCGTGTGCAGCTGTGCCGCTTGCAGTTACTAGGTATCGCCCGACCCCGCTGCGGAGTTTTACCATATCACCGTTTTTTCGTGCGGCTTCGATGACCAATGCATAGCTGCATTTTTGGGCAGTCTCTTCGATAAAAGGGCGCGAATAAATGGAGGAAAGTTCTTCATCGCTATTCAGCAAGAAGCAAATACGGGAGTCTTTTAACTTACCGAGTTGTTGCAGTTCCATCAAAGCGTAATACGTCAGGAGGAGACAGCCTTTCATATCGCTGACGCCGGCACCTGTGACGATACCTTTTTCATCGATTTTATAAGGCCTTTGGGCAGCGGTTCCTTCTGGAAATACGGTGTCCATGTGGCCGAGCAATAAAAGTTCATACGTGTCGTCGGGGCAGTTTGTGATTTTTAAACAAGGGCCTACTTTATCGCTGACTTCGACTGTTTCGACGTGCCAACCCGCTGTTTTGAATTTTTCGCTGAAAAATGCAGCGACTTTTTTTGTGCCGGAGGGGGTATAACTTCCGCTGTCGAAGTTAACCAGATATTGTAAATTGTCAAGATAATCATTTAAGTTGAAAACGTTCACCAAATCAGATCCTTTCGTTTGTGGATAAATTCTCGTTTAATTTTATGCGAAAAATCGCATGACGAGCATAGAAAGTGCAGCATTTAAGATGCAAATACCAAGTAGAACGGGGTAATGACGGCTTGGAATACCAGCAGTGCCGAGCAGGCGTCCCATATATTGCACTTGTGCGCCCATCAGAAAAATTGCTGGGATAAGGATCGTTACATGCTCCTTGGTTAAAATTCCTTCATTGAAAAGACTGGCACAGGCACCGACTCCACCGCCCATAGCAAGCCAGGCGCTTAGAAGAACGGTTACACCTTCGCCAGGCAACCCAAAGATCGCCATAATAGGGGCAAAAACTTCACCGAGAAATGCAAGCAGACCGGTAATTTTTAAGATCTCAATAAAAACAAATGCCATGACGAGATTTGGGATGATACTGTTGAGGTTGATATGAAGACCTTTTTTAGCACCTTCGACAAAGATGTCGATTAAAGATTTATTCATTATTTTACAGCCTCCTCGCTAAAGCGTTTCAGATAAATTCGCATGAGATTTGCACCAAATATTTTAAAAGCGAATAAAACGACAAGTGGCAAAATGATTGGTACAGTTAAAGCGGCAAAGAGTGCTGAACCAGTTGCTAGGTAATTGGTAATGGTACCGCCTGCACTGAATTGAAATTGGCAGAAAATCAAACGTTCTTTATCGGTGATCTGATTTTCTGTGCGAAGCGCTTTAGTCATTCCCGCGCCGGCATCCGTGCTTTGTAGACTTGAAATGAGAGCGAGCCCTGCAATGCCTGGAATCCCAAGTAATGGGCGGAGAATTGGAGTGAGTAATTTTTGTGCGGCTTTCAGTCCTTGCAAATGGGTAACGATTTCAACGACACCGAGAGCCAGCATAACGCTTGGTGCCAGGCTCAGTGCAAATAAGAAGCCATCACGTGCGCCAAGCCCTGCCTTTCCGGTAAATGTAGTAAGTCCGCCATTTGGCGCTTGGACAGAACCATATTTTCCAAGCAACGCACTAAAATCGAGTGCTTTTAATGCACCGCTGGCGCTGTTGAAAATGCCTGAGAAAAAAAGAATGGCAAAAATGAGTGCGACAAATCCATACCAAGGTACAGTAAGTTTTGTCGATTCGGAGGTAGTTTGCTGTTGTTGTTCCTTCATAAAAATCTTCCCTTCGATGTTTTGTCCAGAAAAATTCTGGAGTTGTTATTGTATATATGCAAATTATGTGCCAATAATTTTTATTTATATAGAACGACATGAAGGTTAAAAATAGTGCTTTTATGTCTAAATAAAGTTTTATAAAAGAAAGGAAAATGCTATACTATATCTTAAATTGGTGGAATGAGTCTAAAAGGTTTAACCAATTTAACCATTTAGATGATTGGAGGCGCTTATGGGAAAACCACGGGTTGCGATCGTATTATTGCGCAAAAGATTTCATTTTGTATATCAACTGCAGGCTTTGCTTGGTAAGTATATTGACTTTATCAGCTATTCACTAGAAGAAGGCATTGATTCTTATATCAATTGTGATTTAGCTCTTGTACCGTCGTATGAAGTTGCTGGTATTGTAAAACGCTACCTTATGCCGCAAACAGAGCTCTTGGTTGTGCGGCGGACGATTTCTAAAAGTGCCTGGGATAAACTGAGTCAAATACCGCCAAACACAAAAGTATTGGTGGTGAATACGTATTGGGAGATGTCGACGCAAACGGTGGCAGTACTGTATGAATTAGGGCTTTATCAATTGGAACTGATTCCGTTTAATAACAATCAACCGGAGAATTATCGAGACATTCGTTATGCGATTACGCCAAATGAAAGGGAGAGTGTACCCGGTTATATTGAGCATGCCATTGATATAGGAACACGTCCGGTGGATGTTTCAACGATATTTGATATTTTACATAAATTGAATTTGGTAAATCAGGTTACCAAACAATTGCTTTATGCGCATATGAAAGAAATGGTGCCGATGAGTCCCGGTTTTGTGAATTTGTTTTATCGTTTTTATGATACAAAGGAAGATTTTGAGCAATTGCTGGATATGATTGATGACGTGGTATTGACGTTTGATATAGAACAACATGTAAAAATCTATAATCAGCAGGCCGTTAAGTTTTTCAGCCATATTCTGCATTTAGCGGATCAGCCTTTAGAAAATTTGTTTGCAAAGATTTCCGCAAAGGAAATTTGTGAAGTGGAAGAAGTAAAAGATGCTGTGGTTATTTTACAGGGCACTTATTATGTTGTGAATAAATCACCGATTTTGAAGAACGGGCGCATACATGGGGGAATACTTACCATTCGTCCGTGTGACAGCATCCAAAATCAGAATACAAAAATCCATGAGGCGATGGTTTCACAAGGTTATATTGCGAAATATACATTTGCCAATATTCTCGGTACGCATCAGGCCATTCAGCAAGCGATTACTTTTGCGCAAAAAGCGGCGCGAACAGAGAGTGATATTTTGATTGAAGCGGAAAGTGGTACCGGAAAAGAACTTTTTGCACAAGCCATTCACAACTATTCTACACGTCGCAAAGGCCCTTTTGTTGCCTTTAATTGTGCGGCGTTGAGTGGGTCTCTGCTCGAAAGTGAATTATTTGGATATGAGGAAGGGGCTTTTACAGGGGCAAGCCGGCGAGGAAAACGCGGTTTGTTTGAAATGGCGAATCAAGGGACTATTTTTTTAGATGAAATATCCGAAGTGTCAACAGAAACACAAGTAAAGTTACTGCGTGTTTTGCAAGAACGCGAGTTGATACGCGTAGGCGGAACGAAAATTATTCCGATTGATATTCGCGTGATTGCAGCAACGAATCAAAATTTATATCAATTGGTAGAAGAAAAAAAGTTTCGGATGGATTTATATTTCCGGCTAAATGTATTTAATTTACGTATTCCTCCGCTGCGGGAAAGAAAATCGGATATTTCTTATTTAATTAAAGCTTTTTTACGTGAAAAAAATGTCAGAGTTGATTTTCCACAGGAGACAATGCAGATTTTGCTTGCGCATCAGTGGGCGGGAAACATTCGTGAATTACGTAATTGCATCGAATATATGGTCAGTATGGATGAGGGGTTTGAACCCCAAAATTTACCGGGGCATATCTTAAGAGGCATTCAGCGTCATAGGGATCAAGAGGAGCGTTTCTTGAGAGAGAGCAATCCTGGCGAAGAAGGCGAATGCATTTTAAAAATTCTGTTTGAAGCACAGCGGCAATGTCGTTATATTGGGCGAAAAGAGATTTCGGCGCAATTGAAGGAACAGGATATATTTTTGAGTGAACAAAGTGTTCGAACCGCCTTAAAGAAACTGAATGCGCAAGGCTTGGTTTGTATATTGAAGGGTCGTGCCGGTACGAAAATTACTGAGAAAGGCAAGCGATTCTTTAAATCTATATAGAAAAAACGAATCGGTAAGAGGCGCTGATCCTCTTACCGATTCGTTTAAAAGGTATTTGTATTTTAAATTAGTCTTGTGTGGATAGGCGGCGGATTGCCGTATAAAGGACATCCGTTGCAGCGGCGATATCTTTGATTTCTGCTGATTCGGCAGGATTATGGCTGATTCCATCTTTACAAGGAATGAAGAGCATGCCAGTAGGTGCAATCGGTGCCCAGTGCATAGCATCGTGTCCGGCGCCGCTTGGCAATTGCATATAAGCGTAATCTTTTTCTTTACAAATTTCATCCAGAAAGGAAATCATATCATCTCTAAGTTTAACCGGTGTTTCGTTGGTAAGAGTTGTGATTTCAGTTGTTAAATTACGTTCGTTGGCGATTGCATTTATTTCAGCGATTACAGCTTTGACAACTTTAATTTTCGTTTCCATATAGATACTGCGGATATCAATACCCAATTCAACTTTTCCCGGAACGACATTCATAACGCCTGGATAAGCTTGGATAATTCCCGTTGTACCGACAACTGGGAATTCTTTTGAGTCTTTTGCAATTTTTTCAACTTGCAGGATGATTTCAGCCGCCGCACAAAGTGCATCTTGACGCATGTTCATTGGTGTGGCGCCAGAATGATCAGCTTGTCCGTTTAATATGACTTTGAGACGTGTTGGTGCTGCGATTCCTGTGACGATGCCAAGTTGATGTTTTGTAGTTTCCAAAACTTTGCCTTGTTCGATATGGATTTCCATAAATGCTTTTAATTTATCTGTGTACTCGGTTTCTTCAATTTTGTCAGCATCCAGTCCGCGAAGTTTTAGAACGTCGTAGAGCGAGGCACCGGTTTTATCTACTAATTTTTTTAATAAATGGATATCCATTTCACCGCGCATTGCTTTGCTGCCGAGTGTAGCAACACCAAAACGGCTGGATTCTTCTGCCATGAATACAACGACTTCAATTGGATGATAGTTTTCGAAGTTTTCTTCATTCATACAATTGATGACTTCGATTGCACCAAGAACGCCAACGACACCATCAAAATTACCGCCGTTTGGTACGCTGTCGATATGCGATCCCATCATAACGACTTTTGCAGTAGGATTTGTTCCTTCGCGTCGTCCGATGATATTTCCGAAGTTATCAATACGAATTGTTAAACCAGCGTTTTCCATCAAATCTATAATAAATTTGCGCGCTTGCCAGTCTTCGTCGCTAAAAGCGAGACGTGTGATGCCCTGACCAGGAGCTGTAATTATACTCATTTTTTCAAAATTTTCTGCTAATCTTTGTTGGGAGACCATGTTACCACCATCCTAAAATATATATTCATTCTAATGGTAAACGGAGAAATGAAATAATGCAATAATCAATATTGAATCATAGGATTAATGAATCTTATAATTCCTTCGTTAGCAATTCTGCAGCCGCAGCGGCAAGTAACTTTATTGCTGGGTCAAGAGCTGTTTCATCGAAATCAAACCGAGAATCGTGATGGCCGGCTGACAAAGTAGTACCGATCATCATATAGGCGGCTTGCCCTCCGGTTTTTTGAATGCGTTCGATAAAGTAAGAAAAGTCTTCACTTGCGCCGAACGGACAAGCGGGAATCATTTCCTTGAAAATTCCGAGCCTCGTTGCAGTTTTGGTTAGTTTTTCTGCGAGTCGTCTATTTGTATCGCCGCCGGCGGCACTGCCCATATCAGTGATTTTTACCTTGACATCATACATTAGAGCGGCGGTTGTGATAATCTTCTTTGCTTCTTTTGCCATGTATTGATTGATTTTAGAAGTTGCGCCGCGTGTTTCTAGCTTCAAAATTGCATTTGCAGGTATAATGTTTCGTCCGCTTCCAGCTGTTAATATGCCGACATTGATACGTGATGCGCCTTCGCTATGCCTTGGAATGGCATGGAGATTTAAAGTTGCACATGAAGCTGCTAAGAGGGCGTTTTTCCCTTCTTCGGGTGCGGCACCTGCATGTGCTGGCAAGCCGGAAAATTCCGCATCAAATTTGCTGGTGGCCAAAAAGCTGGTTACGTTGCAGGTCAATTGCCCTGTTCTTTTCATTTGTAGGCCTAGATGTGCTCCTACTATAAAATCAACATCATCAACGACTCCGCGTTCGACCATGGCTTTAGCGCCTCGGGTTCCTTCTTCAGCGGGCTGAAAGATGAGTTTAATCGTTCCGGCAAGATGGTCTTGTAATTGAACCAAAATTTCGGCAACAGCTAAACCGATGGCCGTATGTCCATCATGTCCACAAGCATGCATAGATCCTTTATAAATGGAAGTAAAACCTTCTTTGCAGGGAATGTGAGATTCTTCTTGTGTTTCCGTAATATCTGTAGCATCTATATCAAAGCGAAGGGCAATCGTGGGGCCCGGTTTTTTGAATGTGAAGATTCCGACGACTCCGGTTTTGCCTCCACCCATCTTGTTTACCCATTTCGGATTGGCACCTTGATTGAGTGCGCGTTTCATATGTTCGGCTAATATAATTGCTTTAGGAACGCCTGACATTGCTGATTCGGCAATGACTTGTTTACCAACCTGCACTTCGTACCCTAAATCAGAGAGGATATCAGCTATGATTGCTGAGGTACGAAATTCTACCCAAGCTGACTCTGGATGACGGTGGAAATCACGACGTCTAGCTATTGTAAGGTCTTTTAAGTCTTCAGCTAAGGTGGTAATCTGGTGATCTAATATCATAAAAATTCGCTCCTTTGTTTATGAAATAAGAAATGCAACAAGAGAGGCAGCGCAGTTGATGCATATATGTCTAGTGAATCGAGTTTGACAGTAATGTATTATTGAAAGGTTGTAAGAGGCGGTAGATTTTAAGAAAAATAAAAAGACGCCATGAGCTTACACTCAGGCGCCTTTGCCTATTACTATACATCTATTATAGGACAAGAACATATGCATGTAAATATGTAATCAAGTATATCGATTTTGAATTTTTGCAAAAAGATATAGTTTAAAGGCTATGTATTTTAAATATTTATGATATAATTAAAATGCATGACATTATATTCTTAGCAGGCTGTATGACTTTATCGTAGAATAATTGTTATAAAGCTATGGGGGGGGAAAGCATTGAAGAAAACACTGAAGATACTCGTTTGCGATGATTCTACTTTATTGCGAAAAAAGTTGACGAAAGAATTGGAAAGCAGAGATTGCGAAGTCATAGAAGCTAAAAATGGCAAAGAAGCAGTTATGATGTTCTTGAAAAACCATCCTCATGGAATCTTTATGGATATTGTTATGCCAGAAGTTGGCGGGCTTGAAGCTTTAAAAGCAATTCGCGAAATTGATAAAAAGGCTTATGTCGTTATGTTATCTTCTGCGGGGACTTCTGCAAAATTATTAGAATCATTAAAACTTGGTGCAGTCGATTTTATTCAAAAACCATATACTGTGGAGCAAATTGATAAGGCGATCATAGATTTAAGGAAGAGGGTATATGAGCATGCTTAAGCAATTTTTAGCGCAATATCTATTAAATAAAAATTTGCTGAGCAGCGAACAGGTTTTGGAAATTCTTGAAGATGACGAATTTCAACGTGTTTCACCAGGCGTGGTTGCTCTTCATATGGGGTTGATGACGGCTAAACAAATAGAGAAGGTTCAGAAGATCCAAATTGACCATGACAAACTTTTTGGTGAAGCGGCTATGGATGCAGGTCTGCTGACTGAAGATCAAGTAGGGGCGGTTTTGGCAGCACGTGAAGACAATAATTTAAGCGTGGCACAAGCAATTCTTAGTTTGGGATTTATGACGTTGGAAGAGTTAGAAAATACTTTGGCAGAATATAGAAAGCAAAATCAATTTAGCTTGGCAGATTCATTTAAAAAAATGGAGTTTGGCAATATATGCTGTACTGATTTTGAAGAAATTCGTGAGCTTTATATAGAATATGTAGAGTTGTTTTTGCAGGCATTAGAGCAATTTGCGGAGCTAGATGGGGTAATAATTCCAGCGACAGCGTTAGGTGGTAAAGGCAAATGGTTGATCAGTCAAAAAATGAATGGTGACGTTGCTTTAGGAACAGGTGTGTTATTAGCGGAGCCTGTCGTTCTTCATCTTGCAAAACGCTACAGTAAGGAAGAAGATATAAATACGGTAGATCAATTAGCGCTGGATAGTGTTTCGGAGTTCTTGAATGTTGTAAATGGATTGTTCATTGTCGCGCTGTCGAATAAAAATATTGATGTTGATTTAGAACCACAGAAATTTGGTGAGGGTGTTATTCCGGTTGGAAGTAAACAGGCTGTAATCCATATTGATACAAAGATCGGGTTGATTCAACTCATTCTTGCTGTGGATGGAATTCAATAAGACCAAAAGACGAATTGTTTCAATCGTCTTTTTTATTTAAAGAAATGATAAATAATAGTATTGACAAGTGGTTAATATAATGATATTCTATTAAAGGTCGCAGCGAGTGTCGTTGTGATAATTGAATAAATTTTTAGTTTTAAGCATTGGAGAGATGTCCGAGTGGTTGAAGGAGCACGCCTGGAAAGCGTGTGTACGGGCAACTGTACCGAGGGTTCGAATCCCTCTCTCTCCGCCATTAAATTTAAACTTAAGCTTTCACCGTGTTTTTAAGGTGGGACTACGGTACTTGGGTCTTACGCAATGGAGGCTCATGAATCCCGCCAGGTCTGGAAGGAAGCAACGGTAAGTGATAACCTTCATGTGCCGTAAGGGTGCCTAAGGACCGTAGTCCGACATTAAAAGCACTGGTATAAATGATATAGTTATGAGCAACCATAGATATGGTTGCTTTTTTGTTGTACGAAAATATCGTTTGCGAACCAGTAAAGGAAAACGCTGAATTCATGTTGAATAATTTATATACTTGATAAATTATAGTTTAAGCGGGGCATCGCTATAAAATACTTAGGTTGGGTTAGTTTGTAGGAGGTGAAGGATACGTATGGCATATATTGCTTTATATCGAAAATGGCGTCCGAGTGATTTTGATAGTCTAGTTGGGCAGGAACATATCAGTAAAACACTTGCAAACGCAATTCGTACAGGAAAAATTGCGCATGCTTATCTTTTTTCTGGACCACGTGGTACAGGAAAAACAAGTACAGCGAAAATTTTAGCCAAAGCGTTAAATTGCGAACATGGGCCGACTCCTTCGCCTTGTAATGCATGTACGAGTTGTACAAAGATTAATGCGGGAGCATCCATGGATGTATTTGAAATTGATGCTGCATCGAATCGTGGAATCGATGAAATACGGGATTTACGTGAAACTGTAAAGTTCACGCCTGTTGATGGACGCTATAAAGTATATATTATAGACGAAGTTCATATGTTAACAACGGAAGCCTTCAATGCCTTACTGAAGACGCTTGAAGAGCCGCCAAGTCATGTTGTTTTTATTTTAGCTACGACTGAAACACATAAAGTCCCGGCTACAATTCATTCTCGTTGCCAACATTATGATTTTAAACGCATCTCAGTTCCGAAAATTATTGAACGATTAAACTTTGTTACAAAGGAAATGCAGATCGAGGCTGAAGAAGAAGCAATTCAATTAATTGCACTGCATGCAGATGGCGGTTTGCGCGATGCACTAAGCATTCTTGATCAATGCAGTACGCTGGATGATGAAAAAATTACTGCAGAAAAAGTTAGGCAACTTCTAGGTCTTGTCGGACATGAAGCAATAGAGAAAATTGTTGATCAATTGGCGAATAAAAATAATAAAGAAGTATTAATGATTCTTGATGAACTTATCACACGAGGTAAAGATGTAAAACAAATTTTAAGCGAAATTGCTTTGCATATGCGTAGTGTCATGCTTTATCAGGCAACGCGAGATATAAAAAGTATAGAATTCTACAGTGGAGATAAAAATGTAGTTATAGAACAGGCCAAACACTTTACACATGATGCACTGGTGAAAAATATCCAACTTGTGCATGCCGCGATCAATGATGCGAAATGGTCACCGCAGCCGAGAATTACAACAGAGGTTGCGTTGTTATCGATCTCTAATCCTTCTGTTTCTACTGGCGCGGATCAGGAGGATTTATTAAAGCGGATTGAGTTGTTAGAAGAAAAAATATTAAAACTGGGTGAAACAGTTTCTCGTGCGCCGCGTGTTGCAATAACAGAACAAAGCAGGAACTATGCAGAAGTTTCACCGCAAAGACCGCAGTACCAGATGCCAGAAAGAGGTCCGGCTGTGGAGAAAACTATGACTGGACAAAAACCACAAGCAAAGCCGAGTTTGCAAACAAATGAAAAGAAAGCAGCTGTGCTTGAGCCGATGGCAGCAGAAACTATTGGTGATGCGAAAGCAGTTTGGGATCGAATGCTCAAAGAGCTGGTTCACAGTGGAAAACGATCTGTCTATGCATGTGTAGCGCAGGGCGCTCTGCAAAGTTTTGTTGATGGGCAAATGGTGATTGCGTTTACAGCCGCTTTTCCAAAAGAAAGAACAGAAAAAAGCGATTATAAAGCAATTCTAGAAAATATTTTAACGGAGATTTGTGCTATGCCGGTTATTGTACGATGTGTACAAGGCGCTGCTGCACCTCCACCGGCACCGCCATCAGTGCCAAAGGCGGTACCGCCAAAAGCTCCGGAATTGCCCAAAAAGGATCATACGGTGGTTGAAATTGCTGCTGACCTGCCACCGGAAGAACGACATGTTTTAGAAGAAGCAGTAAAAATGTTTGGTGACAATTTTGTAAAAAAAGAGGATTTAAAAGAATAAAATGATATTTGACGACTAACCGCTATTTTGGTAGTCTTAAATAAGTTATAAATAAATTGCGAATTTTAAGGAGGATATAGAATGTTTGGTGGAATGGGAAACATGGGCAATATGGCCGGCATGATGAAAAAAGTACAAAAATTGCAAGGTGACATGGCTAAAATGCAAGAAGAACTTAAAAAAAGAACGGTGGATGTGTCTGCCGGCGGCGGTGCGATAAAAGTAGTCATCAATGGAGAAAAACAAATTCAGTCGCTTAAGATTGATCCATCAGCTGTGGATCCTGCTGATATTGAAATGCTTGAAGATCTAGTTGCCGCTGCAGTAAATGAAGCGATTAGAAAAGTGGATGATATGATGTCACAAGAGATGGGTAAATTAACTGGCGGACTTGGATTACCACCAGGAATGTTTTAAGTATGCAATACATAGCTCCTTTAGCGAAGCTTGTAGAACATTTTCGTGCTTTGCCGGGAATTGGGGCGAAAACTGCTACAAGACTTGCTTATCACATTTTAGATATGGACAGCGATAAAGCAAAATCACTGGCAAAAGCAATTATCGATGCAAAAGAGAAGATTGGCTATTGTAATACTTGTTTTAATTTAACCGATACAAATCCATGCAGTATTTGCGCTGGAGAAAATCGCGATAAAACGGTCATATGTGTTGTAGAACAGCCAAGAGATGTTGCGGCAATGGAGCGTATGCGAGAGTTTAAGGGGCGGTATCATGTATTGCACGGAGCCTTATCTCCTCTAGAAGGAATTGGTCCGGAAGATCTTCGGATTAAAGAGTTGCTTGCGAGATTATATTCGGGTGATGTGAAAGAAATTATTATGGCTACAAATCCGAATGTAGAAGGCGAAGCGACTGCAATGTATATTGCGAAGTTGCTAAAACCTATTGGTATTAAGGTGACCAGAATTGCCCACGGTTTACCGATTGGTGGCGATTTAGAATATGCCGACGAAGTTACGCTATCCAAAGCGCTGGAAAATCGTCGAGAAATATAATAAAATATATGCAGATTTATTAATCTGTAGAGGTGTTGCATAAAAAATGTGACACCTCTTTTGCTATTTAAGAAAAGTTTTGTTTTCGATTAAAAAAGCTAAGTTGTTTAGTTATGAAAGAAACTGGATAAAATAACATTGGGAGGGAGATAGATGAATCTTGATGGTATTTTATCTAAATTAAAGTCTTTTTCATATTTACATAGTAGCTCCAATATATTATGGTATAAGCATGTATATGGAGGCGATTATTTGATTAATTTATATACGCAAAGACATGAGCGTTTAGAACACGAAAAAGCGCAGGAGTTGCGTAGAGAGTTTCTCCATCTGCTGGAAAAAGCAAAACTGGACTGGCAATATTCTATGAAAATGCTTGCTGAAATAACAGATGTTGATCTGATGGACTATGTAATCTATTTAATCAAGGCGAATGAAGCAAAATATCGTTACCTGCTGAAAATTGCAAGGCAAGAAAAAATCCAATGTGATGTGTGGCAAAAAAATAATTTCCATGACATATCGTAATTTATGTACTAAAATATACAAGTATAGAGTGTCATAATTCAGATTTAGAAAAAATAAATCTGAGTAAATCGCTGAAAATGGAGGTTATACATATGGAATTGAGTGTAATCGCAGCTTATGTTGTAGGAATATTAGCAATTTATTTTATCGGCAGAATGTTTTTAATGCCAGTAAGAATTGTTTGGAAGCTCATTTATAATGGTGTTGTTGGTGGGATTATGCTATGGGTTGTTAATTTCGTAGGTGCGAATTTCGGCTTTGAAATCGGGATCAATGTATTATCAGCACTTGTTGCTGGTTTTCTTGGAATTCCGGGTGTGATTTTGTTGATATTGTTTAAAGTGATGTTTTAATTGCATGGTTGTAGTGTGAACAAGCAGATGCTTTCATGGGTGAAACATCTGCTTTTATTTTGCAATGCGAGAGCAGATACTTCACAACGAAAACAGGCAAGACGGCGCGCGATGAATCTTAAGGTAGTATAGAATCGAAGACCGCAAAACCGACTTAAACTCCCTACGGTCAGACATAAGTCGGTTTTACTCCGTACAGACTCTGATTCATCTCATTGCCTTCGTTGAACTGTTTTCTTATGTAAAGCATCTGCTCTCTATACTATAATTAGGAACAACTATATAGAGAAGGACGAAAACAAGGAGCGCGTTTCAGTGGACTGAAACATTGCCGTGGAAGAGTTGATTAGTTTTTATGAAAAACTTTTAAAAAGGTGTTGACATAATCGGAGAAAACGTGTAACATAATACAAGTCGCTGATGAACAAAGCGCGGTGATAAAAAAGATGTTGACAACAACTTGAACGTTGTGTTAATATAAATGAGCTGACAACGAAGCTTGCCAGCAAGTGTTCTCTGAAAACTAAACAATGTAGATGTAATAAATGCCAGATGTGCGGTGTCTATCGTAAGATAAACACAAAACAAAAACAATTTCTTTTAAAAAAGAAACAAGATATTAATTGAGCCTTTTAGGTTTTCTAATAATAAATTTATTGGAGAGTTTGATCCTGGCTCAGGACGAACGCTGGCGGCGTGCCTAACACATGCAAGTCGAACGGAATTACGCTTAACACCGATTTCTTAAATAATAGGTTGGATGTTAAGCTGCTTATGCGGTGGATGAACGAAGTGAATTCACCACGCATAAAAAGTGCCAACCCATAAGAGATGGGTGTTGAGCGTAATTTAGTGGCGAACGGGTGAGTAACGCGTAGACAACCTACCCTTAAGATGGGGACAACAGATCGAAAGGTCTGCTAATACCGAATACTGTAGAAGAAACGCATGTTTCTTCTACTAAAGATGGCCTCTATATATAAGCTATCGCTAAAGGATGGGTCTGCGTCTGATTAGCTAGTTGGTGAGATAAAAGCTCACCAAGGCAACGATCAGTAGCCGGTCTGAGAGGATGAACGGCCACACTGGGACTGAGACACGGCCCAGACTCCTACGGGAGGCAGCAGTGGGGAATCTTCCGCAATGG